>PUNR01000139.1 GCA_003551805.1 Loktanella sp. | reverse complement strand
GCGCAATTACGGGGACGGGGTTCGGGCTGGTGCGCAAGTTTCCGTGGTATCAGCGGTTCCCGCATTACGGGGTCAAGGCGGGGAATTACCCGCGCAGGGCGTGGTGGCTGGCACGGAAGGGGCGGATTTGGCCACGCGACGCTTAGCTGAACTAGGGACGGTCCGGCAAGACCACCTTCATGATATCCCCGCCGTGACGGTTGTAGCCGTTTACGAAGGTGAATGAACGGGTGATGTGTTTGATCAGGCGGAAAAGTACTTTTCGTTTTTTTAACTGTGCAGATGGTGGCGCAGTTTTTGTGGCGATTTGAGGAAAGTGCTCTTCAAAGAAACGACGCGCCTGCTCACGATACTTTATTGGCAAAGACCCTCGAGGGTCACTCCAAGGTTTCGTATTTGTGATAAAATGCACAATTTGAACATCGATAAATATCTCAAAAAGTGGTCGCACGACTGGCCATTGCCAATTCCATGCTGGGTGCAGTTCAGCCCAGTTTTCAGCGAGGGCTAGATTTAGCAGCATTTGATCGAAAAATATTTTTTCTGGCCCGTATGTCTCTAAAATCGAGCGGCATACAGTTAAAACATCCTTGCTCTCATACTCTTTAACATCAATTAAAAGCATTCCAGAGTTAAAGTATGGTCCATTAATGGACAATACCTTTTGATCTTGAGTGGCCTTCCCAGGATGTTTCCACTTCGTCGAGTCCGTGCAAGCGCCAACAGGACGCCCTTGGAGATCGATACTGAAAATGGCTTTGAGAGCATCACCCACGACAAAAACGTCAGAGTCGAGATACAGGATACGCGAGTAGTCCGTATTAAAAGCGTGCGGTAAGGTCAGACGCAGGTAAGCTGCAACGGAAAACCGCTCCGACACTGGAAAACCCGCAAAAGCATCCCCGACATCAATCTGGCACAGGCGGACGTCATGCCCTTCCAGCGCTGGCGGCAATTCCAGTGCATCCAGCGACGTTATGCAAATATCAAAATCCCGCACCGGATTGTTGCGCACCAGCGTATGGATCGCCAGCGCCGCGTAAGGCAGGTATTTTTCATCACAGCAAAACACCACCGCGTGGCGGGACTTGGCAGGGCGGTTTTCTGCGATGACGCGAATTGTCATTACGTATTAAACAGGAAATGCAGCACATCCCCGTCCTTCACAATATAGGTCTTGCCTTCGGCGCGCATCTTGCCTGCTTCTTTCGCGGGTTGTTCGCCGCCAAGGGTGACGAAATCGTCATAGGCGATGGTTTCCGCACGAATAAAGCCGCGTTCAAAATCGCCGTGGATCACGCCTGCGGCTTGCGGGGCGGAGGTGCCGGCCTTGATCGTCCAGGCGCGCGCCTCTTTCGGGCCGACGGTGAAATAGGTCTGCAAATGCAACAAAGCATAGCCCGCACGGATCAGACGGTCCAAACCCGGTTCTTCGAGGCCCATTTCGCCAAGGAACATTTCGGCCTCATCGGGCTCAAGCTGGCTGATTTCCTCTTCGATCCGGGCAGAGATCACGACGGATGAATTGCCCTCGGCTGCGGCCATTTCGGCGACGCGGGCGGATTGGCTATTGCCGGAACCTGCGCTGCTTTCTTCAACATTGCAGACGTAAAGGACGGGTTTGGTCGTCAGCAATTGCAGCAAGCGCCACGCTTTGGCGTCATCGGGGTCGACCGCAACGGTGCGCGCGGGTTTGCCGTCTTCCAGCACCTTTTGCGCAGCTTCCAGCAGGCGAACTTGTTGGGCGGCATCTTTGTCGCCGCCTTTCAATTTGCGGGTCAGGTTGGCAAGCCGCTTTTCGATGCTTTCAAGATCGGCCAGCATCAGTTCGGTTTCGATTGTGGCGGCATCTTCGACAGGGTCAACGCGGCCTTCGACATGGGTGATGTCGTCATCTTCAAAGCAGCGCAGCACATGGGCGATGGCGTCACATTCGCGGATATTGGCAAGGAACTGGTTGCCAAGACCTTCGCCCTTTGACGCACCTTTCACCAGTCCCGCGATATCAACGAATGTCATACGGGTCGGGATGATCTGTTTTGATCCAGCGATAGCGGCCAGTTTGTTCAGCCGCGCGTCAGGCACGGCGACATCGCCGACATTGGGTTCAATCGTGCAGAACGGAAAATTCGCGGCCTGTGCTGCGGCTGTCTTGGTCAGCGCGTTGAACAGGGTGGATTTGCCCACATTCGGCAAACCGACAATACCCATCTTGAAACCCATGCCGTCATTCTCCTTTGATGCTGGCGCGGTCTTATGCGGCTGGCGCTTCTGACGCAAGCCTGTGGCAATGCCCATTGATTTCCGGCGTCCTGTCGCGCAGGAAGGGGGCGCAATGAAATCGGGGGCCAGCATGACCAGAATCGACGCCAAATTCGCGCAATTGCGTGCCGAGGGGCGCAAAGCCTTTGTGGCTTATGTGATGGCGGGCGATCCCGATTATGAAACAGGGCTTGAGATCGTCAAAGGTCTGCCCGCTGCCGGTGTCGATATTATCGAACTGGGCATGCCCTTTACCGACCCTATGGCCGATGGCGCGACGATCCAGCTGGCGGGCCAGCGCGCGTTGGCGGCAGGTCAGACGCTGGAAAAAACGCTCGATTACGCGCGGGCGTTGCGGGAAACCGATGATACGACACCGATTGTGATGATGGGCTATTACAACCCGATCTATTCGCGCGGTGTGGAAAATTTTCTGGCCGATGCGGTCTTTGCCGGAATTGACGGGCTGATTATCGTCGATCTGCCGCCCGAGGAAGATGACGAACTTTGCATCCCCGCGCAAAAGGCGGGCATCAATTTTATCCGCCTCGCAACCCCTACGACGGATGACAAACGCCTGCCCAAGGTTTTGGAAAATACGTCGGGTTTTGTCTATTATGTGTCCATGACGGGCATCACTGGCACCGCTTCTGTGCAGACAGATAGTGTGGCCCCCGAAGTGGCGCGGATCAAAGCCAAGACCGACCTGCCCGTGATCGTCGGTTTCGGCATCAAAACACCAGAAGCCGCGCGCGCCGTGGCGCAAGTCGCTGACGGGGCTGTTGTGGGTTCCGCAATCGTGGACCGCATCGCTGCGGGTGACAGCGTAGAAGACGTGCTGGCCTTTGTTGCGGCACTTGCCGAAGGTACCCATAGCGCCTGACCCATTGCATGAACGCCCCGGATAGGTAATGTCTTTTTACCAATCCGGGGGAAACCATGCCTGTCATCACCACCATCGCTGACCTTAAACGCTTGCACAAACGGCGCACGCCCAAGATGTTCTATGATTACGCAGAAAGCGGGTCATGGACGGAACAGACGTTCCGCGAAAACACCTCTGATTTCGACCAGATCCGGCTGCGCCAGCGCATCGCGGTGGATATGACCAACCGGACAACGAAAACCCAGATGATCGGGCAGGAAGTGGCGATGCCGGTGGCCCTTGCCCCTGTCGGATTGACGGGAATGCAATGCGCCGATGGAGAGATCAAGGCAGCTAAAGCAGCCGAGAAATTCGGTGTGCCCTTCACCCTGTCCACCATGTCGATCTGTTCGATCGAAGACGTGGCCGAAAACACCACCAAACCGTTCTGGTTTCAGGTCTATACCCTGAAGGACGATGATTTCATGCAGCGCCTGTTCGACCGTGCGCGCGCGGCGGGCTGTTCGGCGATTGTCATCACGCTTGATCTGCAAATTCTGGGGCAGCGGCATAAGGATTTGAAAAACGGCCTGTCCGCACCGCCGAAATTTACGGTCGCCAGCATGGCGGACCTTGCCACAAAATGGGGCTGGGGCATCGAAATGTTGCAAACCAAGCGTCGGTTTTTTGGCAATATCGTTGGCCATGCCAAAGGCGTGTCGGACCCGTCGTCGCTATCGTCATGGACAGCAGAAGCGTTTGACCACGCGCTAGACTGGGACCGTGTGGCGCAATTGATGAAAATGTGGGGCGGTCCGGTGATCCTGAAAGGGATACTTGATGCAGATGATGCGCGAAAGGCCGCGGCACTGGGGGCAGATGCGATCATTGTGTCCAATCACGGCGGTCGCCAGTTGGACGGTGCTTTGTCGTCGATCCGCGCGCTGCCTGCAATTCTGGACGCGGTCGGTGACAAGGTCGAGGTGCATTTCGACAGCGGCATCCGGTCGGGTCAGGACGTACTCAAAGCCATGGCGATGGGCGCCAAAGGCACATATATCGGCCGCGCCTACGTGAACGGTCTGGGTGCGATGGGCGAGGCCGGCGTGACAAAGGCGCTAGAAGTGATTCACAAGGAACTGGACACCACGATGGCGCTGTGCGGACGGCGTGATATCAACGAAGTCGACCGCGATATCCTTTTGGTGCCAAAGGATTTTGAAGGCGCATGGCAATAACAGACCACTGCGGGATGCGTCAGTTTGTGACGGTCTGATGACAGCAATTGCACCCAATCGGGCCTGATCCGGACGATCTGGCCCGATTGGGTGCGGCAAAGCGGTGTATTCAAGTCGCACTTGGTGGCTTTCGCAAAAAATCTGACAAATTCGATTGACGCCTGCTCGCGGCATTGTGAAGGTTCCCCTGCTGGCCCATTTACGGGCCCAATGATCCGCACTCAACCCAAGGAGATTATTCCATGCGCATCCTGAAAACTCTGACCGCCGCTGCTGCACTGGCCGCTTTCACCACTGCTGCTTCCGCTGGCGGCATGGCCCCTGAAGTAATGGAAGCACCTGTCGCTGCTCCTGCACCAGCACCAGCCGGTTCTTCGATCAACCCAGCTTTCATCGTTGTTGGCGTTCTGGCTGCCCTGCTGATCGCAGCAGCTGCTGACTAAGCCCGACGATCTGCACGGTCTTTCGACAATCTGAAAGGCTGATGCGGTCTTGTTATGATCCGCGCCAAAGCAATTTGGCGCGGATTTTCTTTTTGCGGCACCAGCGATCAACCGCGTACGGCCACAACCCCTGCGTTATGCGCCTTTTGGCGCGACACCAGAACGGCCAGCGGCAAGGTTGTCAGCAACAGCACTGCGACAAACAGGAACGCCACGCGCAGGCCGAATGCTTGTGACATTAAACCCATCAGCGTTGGTGCGAAAAAGAACCCAGAAAAGCCGATGACTGCCGTGCGGCTGATCGCCTCTGTGCGCAGATGCGGCGGCACCAGTTTACCCACCAGCGCCAAGCCCATCGGCCCGATCACAGACACACCCAGACCCAGAATGCCAAAGCCCGCATAGGCCCAGACCGGTGTCGGCGCGAGGGCGGCAATGACTGCCCCGCTTGCCGACAGGATCGACGCGCAGACAACGACGTTGACCTCGCGCAGGCGTTCCGCGACGGCCTGCCCGGCAAAGCGGCCAAAGGCCATCGTCAGCCCCAACATCGCAGGCCCCAGCGCGCCTTCGGCAGCACCACCGCCAAGCGTGCGTTCAACATGCAACGCCGACCACGCCTCGACCGTGGCCTCGGACATGAAGGCGATCAGCACGATCCCCCCGCACAGCAGGATCGGCCACAAAGGATAGCGGCCTTTATAACCTTCTTCGGCAGCGACATAGGTCACGTCCATCCGCACGAACGGGATCAGACAAAGCGCAAACAGGCCAAAGCCTGCAAAAACCGGTGCGGGCGGCATCCCTGCCTCGCGGGTGAAACCAACAATCACGGCGGCACAGGCATAGGCCACTGAAAACATGGCGTGATTAGCATTCATCAGCGGGCGTTTATGTGCCGCCTCTAATTCACTGACGCGGGCGTTCATGACGACATCAAGCAACCCTGACGCCAGCCCAACCAACGCCATGGACGCCGCAAAAACCAGCGGATGCGTGATATGCGCCGGCAACAACCAGGCAAAGGCCAAGGCCGCAATCGCTGCCTGCATCGACCGGCTGCCTAACCAGCG
>PUNR01000218.1 GCA_003551805.1 Loktanella sp. | reverse complement strand
CTTCGTAGAAATCACGCCCGCCGCTTTCGGCGATCCGCTGCAGCGTATTTGCCATATCCGAACTGCGGAATCTTTCGCCGGCCTTGGGTACCTGTCCGCCGGGCATGAACATATCCGCAAAGCCCGGCTGACCGGACAACACCTCTGCACCGCGCTGCCACAATGCGCCAATCACCGGCGATACGGTAAACCCACGTTCAGCGTAATTAATCGCGGGCGCAAGGATCGTCGGAAGGTCCAACTTGCCAAAACGGCGGGTCAGTTCCGCCCAGGCACTGACGGCGCCAGGCACCGTGACGCTGCCCCAACCGCGATAGGGCATCTCTGTCTGACCGCGAAACCGATCCGGGGTCCAGGCTTCGGGCGATGCGCCGGATGCGTTCAGGCCGTGCAATTCCTTGCCATCCCACAGAATACAATAAGCATCACTGCCCAGCCCGTTGCCGGTAGGTTCAACGACTGTCAGCGTTGCGGCGGCGGCAATCGCTGCATCAACGGCATTGCCGCCGCGCGCCATCATCGCCAACGCAGCCTGCGTGGCCAATGGGTGAGACGTGGCAGCCACATTGTCGGCAAGCACGGGGGAACGGCGGGACGGGTAAAGTGCATCATGGCGAAACGGCATCAGGCAACATCCTTAACTTGTTTAGTTTTACGTCTGTCTTTCAAAATTCCGCGGATGGCCCAACTGATGGACAGCAGCGCCGCGACGAGGAATACAAGACTGACAGGGCGGGTGAGAAAGAGTGACCAGTCGTTATCGGTCATCAAAGCACGGCGCAGATTGGTTTCTGCAATCGGCCCAAGAATGACGGCCAGCACAAGTGGCGCCAACGGGTAATCAAGTGCCTTCATCGCATAGCCAAAAATACCGATGGCGACGAGAAGCGACAGGTCACTGACCCGGTTGTTCAAGGCGAATGTGCCCACAATGCAGCACACCAGCACTGTCGGAACGATCACCCATTTGGGCACTTCGGCCACGCGCAGAAAGGCGCGCATCGATACGACACAGATAAACAGCATCATCAGGCTGGACACGGCCATGGCGATGAACATGCCATAGACAAGGTCCGGGTTATCCATGATCAGCCGTGGCCCGATGGAAATACCATGCACCATCAATGCGGCAAGCAGAATCGCATCCACTGCAGAGCCCGGAATACCAAGCGAAATCATCGGAATAAGCCCGCCGCCTGCCGTAGCCGAATTACCGGATTCCGAGGCGATAACACCTTCTGGCGTGCCTTTGCCGAATTCTTCGGGCGTTTTTGATGCGCGCTTGGCTTGATCATAGGCTATCAGGTTAGCGATCGACCCACCTGCCCCCGGCAATGCGCCGATCGCCACACCGATCATAGATGACCGGACGAGATTGACAGGCCCCGCCAGAACCTCGCGCATGACGGCGAAATTGTTGAACTTGATCTCGCCTTTGACCAGCTTTTCGCCATTATGGATCGTCTTGGGGTCTTCCACTTCGGTCGCAAGTTGCGAGATTGCATAGATACCGATCAGGACGATCAAAAATGGCAGGCCAGCGCGCAAAGCGTCAAAGCCCATGTCAAACCGGGGGCGACCCATCATCGGGTCAGTGCCGATGGTGGCAATGGCCAGACCGATCAGTGCCGAAATCAGGCCGCGCTGCAGGGAGTGGCCCACAAGGCTGGCCACGATCGTCAGCGCAAAGACAATCAAGCTGAAATATTCCCATGGGCCTAACCTGACGGCAAAGACCGCGAGCGGCGGTGCCGCGACGATCAGAACAAGGGTTGAGATGATCGTGCCAAAAAACGACGCCCAGATACCTAATGATAGCGCTCGGCCTGGTTCGCCTTTGCGAGCCATCGGATAGGCGTCGAAAGTAGTGGCAAGCGCAGATGGCGTGCCGGGAATGCCCAGAAGGGCCGCAGATATCAGGCCACCAGTATAGCCACCCACGTAGACGGCCAACATGACTGACACGCCCTGCAAGGGGGGCAAGGCAAAGGTCAAAGGCAGTGTCAGCACGATGGCCATGGTGACGGTAAAGCCAGGAATGGCAGCAGCAACGATCCCGGCGATGGCGCCGAAAAACATCATGGTCAGGGTCGAGAAAGACAGCACCTCAGAGGCGCCGAGAAGAAACGCGTCCATAGGGTGTTACCTTCCTCTGGGCAAAAAGACGTTGAAGACTTCGGCAAAAAGCCAGTTCAGCCCGAACGAAAAGAGCAGCGCGAGGGTCACACATAGTGCCACCGCTTTCTTGGTCTTGGGCGATAAAGTCAGCAAAAAAGCGAGCAGGAAGACCAGCGTTGCAATGGGGTAGCCTATGACCGGCATCGCCGTGATATATATGATCAGAAACACGAACATCAGCAGCACAAGGCGCCGGGTCTTGGCCCATAAAATAGCCTGCGACGCAAAGCGGGGGTAAGCCTCGGCCGGGATCTGCCGGACGGACCCAATGATGGCGCTGATCAACAGCAGGATCAAAAGCACATGCACCAGCATGGGAAATGCACCTGCGCCTAAGGCCTCGAACCGCGATGTGGGAATGGTCCGCGCTTCAAGGAACATGCCGATGGATACGGCCAGCAATGCGACGTAAGATAGGAGGCGCGCGATCTCGCCCGCCTCCTGCGTCAGAACCTGATCACGATTCTCGTTCAAGGCGCAATAACCTCGGCCAGACGTTCGACTGTGTCGCTCAGGTTACTGAGGTACCTGGTATAGTCTTCACGACCACGGAACATGACATCTGCACCTGAATTGTTGATCTGCTGGATAAAGGTTTCGTCCATCGCCAATTGCTCAAAAGCAGCCTCCAGCGTGACCTGAATATCTTCTGGGACACCTTTTGGCACAACAATGCCACGGGTGATCAGTAGATCCAGATCAGCACCCAATTCAGCAAAGGTCGGTACATCCGGGGTCTGTTCAATCCGTTCCTCAGTGCCGGAGGCGAGAAACAGCAAATCGCCATTTTCCGCGAACGACAGCGATGACGAGATATCGCCAATAGCTACGTCCAGATTGCCGCCCACTACAGCGCGGATGCGTTCGCCCGTACCTTCATAGCCAACATAGCGCCATTCGAAATCAAACGCCTCAGCAATCATCGCGGCATGCAGATGCGGGACGCCACCCAATGTCACACCCACGGTCAGTGCGTTGGGATTGGCCTGAGCATATTCCACCAAGCCAGCGAAATCGTTGAACGGCTGGTCGGTCGCAGAGACCAGGAATTGCGGTGACGCTGTCATCAGCGCGATCATGTCGAAATCATCCCATGCCAGATCGGTCATGCCGACGGCAGTAGCCGTCAACAGGCCCTCATGCACCTGACTGATGGTATAGCCATCTGCGGGGCGGCGAACGGCCTCGGCCAGACCGACAGTGCCGCCAACGCCACCAATATTAATCACCGGCATTTCGGTGCCCAGATAGGGAGAAATGTTGTTGGCAATGATCCGCATCAGGATATCGCTGCCACCACCCGGCGCCCATGGCACGATGAATTCAACGGGCCGCGTGGGATAATCCTGCGCAAAGACGGGTTGTACCGTCATCGCCACTGCAAGTCCGGCACCAGCTATGGTCCGTGAGAATTTCGTCATGGGTGATCTCCTTGTTAATTGCCTTGAATTTTGGCCTGCCGTTTGGCTACGAAGAAAGCAACGCCTTAGGAAGCGAATTTATTTGATGTTTAGATTAAGCTTTGCTTAAGTAATGCATATGGACATACGCCAACTTCAGACGATTATCGCCGTCGCAGACACTGGCAGCCTTGCGACAGCAGCCGGTGTCGTGAATCTCACCGCATCGGCCGTCAGTCAACAAATACAGGCACTTGAGGGGGAGCTTGGGGTCACCCTGTTTGACCGCAAGAAACGCCCTTTACAGCTAAACGCCAAGGGCGAGGAATTCGTGCGCGCGGCCCGCGAAATCGTGCAGACAATGACCGAAACCCGGATGATCATTTCTGGGGGCCGCACTGCTGGTGTGCTTACTTTTGGGGCGATACGTACGGTATCTACGCATCTTGTGTCTGAAGCCTTTGTTCAGATGCAGGCAAGCTTCCCCGATCTGACCTTTCAGATGAATGTCGGTGTGTCCGAAAAACTGCTGTCTAATGTGGCGGCAGGACGGTTGGATGCGGCGCTGGTCGCGGAACATGTCGGCATCCCCGCCGGTCTGGTCTGGCGACCGATCCTTACAGAACCATTGGTGATGATCGCCCCTGCCGGATATGAAGGCCGGTCCGAAGTCTGGCTGTTGCGCAATCTGCCGTTCATTCGATACGCCACCAGCGTCCCTCTTGCTCGGCAGATCGAAACCGAGCTTTCGCGCATGTCCGTTACGCCACGCGAAATTGCCGTCACCAATACCATGCCTGCGGTCGTCGGTATGGTGCAGGCAGGGCTTGGCGTCGCAATCGTGCCGCAAATCGCCATTTACAACGTTTCCTCGGATACGCTTTGCTGGCAACCATTCTGCAACGGTGTTATCACGCGCTGTGTCGGTCTTGTTCAGCGGCAGGTCTCTTCGCGCTCTAAAGTATTGGCACAGCTTCATCAGGTGCTCGTAGAGCATGCATCATGCAATTCCCACCAGCCCAGGAACCCGTAGGGCGTACCAAGGCTTGGCGCTTTACTTAGTAAAATATGATGGTGGTGAGCAGGTTCAGCACGACCATTCCTAAATGTTGTCCTTCAGTTGTTCGGTCGCGAATTTTACCTTGGCGTCCCATGCGCAGCGCATTCTTGAGGGCATGATGTGCGTCACCCTTGTTCCGACCGATCTGGGTACGACGCTGCATGTCGGCGGCCAGCAACCATTCAATGATGAAAAGCGTCCGTTTCACCCGTCCGATTTCGCGCAGTGCCACCGCAAGCTCGTGTTGTCTGGGATTTAGACGCGCGGGCAGAAATTGGTTGAACGATGCTCGATCAGTTAACTTGGCCGAACCGCGAACCTGTCCACGTTTTTAATACTTCGTCGGCATTGTCGATAGGATAGAATGCGAGACCTGGAAGATCAAGATACATATCCAATAAAGTTGTTTACTTACAGTATGTTAAGTGCATGAAATGATTTTCATACGCCACTCAATCGGATAAAGTGTCGGAAGGTTGGCGCTCCTCGGATTACAAAAACGACGGGCTTCATACTCGAAAAGCTCAGAGATACACTTGTCACTGCAGTCATTCCGACCGACCGCGATCCTGCCAGCTCACATTGAGTCAGAAATCATTGTCGGGTTTCGAGAACTGCGCCAGGAAAGCGCGCTTCGGGAGAAGCATGTTCACCTCCTGCCTTTGTTTGTGGAGTTTTCGAAGCTGAGGGGTGGGGACGTCGAACAGTGGAATGCCGAGAATGACGGCTGCCTCGAACGCGGCGCCGATAGAGGTTCCGGGCTCGCCTGCTTCGATGCGCTGAATAACACCGCGCGAAACCCCCACCCGTATCCCGAGTTCCGCCGCGGTCATTCCGCGCTGGATGCGCGCGGCGCGGATCATCGCGGCAAAGATGCCGAGGGCGTCGCGGGCCGGTGCGGAAACACTTGTCTCTTTCATTTTGATGATCCGTAAATAGACCCTTAGAGTGACGTATGATCTGAATATAGATCACGGATCGTCCCGTCTACCTGCTCAGTATGGGTGTCTCGTAATTCACGGACACGCGTTTTGGTAAAGCCCGGGCAGCGCAGCGGGTAAATGGTCCCGCGGGCCCTTAATTATCACATTGCGTATCGATGCGCTGCCTGGCATCCGATTTCACTGGGACATTTTCGCAGTTCAGCCCCTGGAAGCGCATCGAGGTACTGTTTGACCAGAGACGTCAACTCCCGATTGATGCGGTTCTGCCGACGGAGCAACTCCTCGGCAGAACCGCAAGATGGTTACTTTGCGGCTTCGCG
>PUNR01000206.1 GCA_003551805.1 Loktanella sp. | reverse complement strand
GACCGCCGCCATCCGTTCCGTGACAGCCAACAGGACCGCGAGGCCGCCAGCCATATCCCCGACACGCCGCAAACACGCGCGCCGTCTTATGCGCTGGCATTCGCCGATCAGGAATTCCTGCTGCGCGAGGAATTGCGTCCGGTGCGGTTGCAGCTGGAATTGCTCAAGCCCGAATTGCTGATGAACGAGGCGGGGATCAAATCCACCGTTGTCCTGTTCGGTGGTGCGCGCATTCCCGAACCATCAAAAAAGGACACAGCGAAGTCCAAAACCTTGGCTGATCTGTCAAAATACTATGACGAGGCCCGCACATTCGCCCGCCTGATGACCGAACGGTCGATACAAAAAGGTGGCGGCGAAGATGTCATCGTCACCGGTGGCGGGCCGGGTGTGATGGAGGCGGGAAATCGCGGTGCGCAGGATGCGGGTGGTGTGTCCATCGGGTTGAATATCGTGCTGCCGCATGAACAGGCGCCTAACCCCTATGTGACACCCGATCTGTGTTTCAATTTCCACTATTTCGCGATCCGCAAAATGCATTTCCTGATGCGTGCTTCTGCGGTTTGCGTGTTTCCGGGTGGGTTTGGCACACTGGACGAAATGTTCGAGGCGCTGACGCTGATTCAGACCGGCCGCATGGGGCAGGTGCCATTCCTGCTGTTCGGGCAGGCATTTTGGGAAAAGATCATCAACTGGGAAGCCCTGGCCGATGCCGGCACGATTTCACCTGATGATCTGGCCTTGTTCCGCTTTGTCGAAACCGCGCAAGAGGCGATCGACGTCATCGACAATTGGGACGGCAAAGGCACGAAACGCGGCGCTATTCCGGGACGGTAGAACGGCGCTATAGCGGGTCGTCTGACGGCATTTCCAGCGATTGCATCGGCGGCGCGTCAGGGTCGCGGATCGCCTGCATCGCGGCTTTGGCCAGAAATTCGCCAGCAATCCCGACCTTTTCGGCCAGCGTCAGAATATCGGCGCGAAACAGTTTCAGGAACGGCACGGCTTCTTTGGCGAAGACGTCGACTTCTTTGCCGACTGTTTTGCCGCAATGTTCGATCCCCGACACCGCTGCCATGGCCGATGTCGTGGACCCCACAATGACTGCATCAATGGCCGGATTGCGGGTCAAAGTGTCGATGACGTAGGCCACGACCTGCGGGCTTTTGTTGTCGCTTGATACGGTATCGGACACTGTCAGGTTGATCCCGCCTTCCTGCGCGGCACGGCTTGCGCCGGCGATCATGTGCTGGGCGTAGTTTTGTTCGGGCGGCGGGGCAATCAGCAGGATGTGCTTGCGCCCGCGCGCAATCAGGCGCTGGGCGGCAATCGTGCCAAAGGCTTCGTTGTCGTAATCGTAATACGGGTGCTGGCTGGCCTGTGCAGTCCGGCCATGTGTCGCAAAAGGAAACTTGCGGTCCATCATATATCTGACGCGTGGGTCCTCGGGCCGGATCTGGTTCAGGATGATCGCATCCGCCGATCCGGTTTCCACGATATAGCGCACCGGTTCCATCGGGTCCTGATCGGGGAAATAGGGTGTGACGATCAGATGGTAAGGCGTGTCGCGCAGCGCCCCTGCGACGGATGAAATCAGCCTTGCGGTATGGCTCATCAAATCCATCTCGGTGGACATGACCAGGCTGATGACATTGGTCCGCCCCGTCCGCAAACGCACGCCCGCGCGATTCGGCACATAGCCGATGTCGCTGGCGATCTTGCGGATCAGCTTTTTCGTCTCGACGCCGATATCGGGTGCGTCGTTCAGGGCGCGCGATACGGTGGGCACGGCCAGCCCGCTGATCCGCGCGATAGTCTTGAGCGTGGGCTTGCCGCTAACCGCCGCTGTCGAGGCCGCAATTTCCGCGCTGGTTTTGTTCGTTGCCATCGACGGCCATCCTATTCTGGCGTCAGGAAGAAAAGATTATACTGTCCCCGCCTTGCGTTCGCATCGCCCAAAAACCCTGCGATGACAAGGTGTCGCCCGCGCCATATGTTCTTGTCAGATACTTTCGTATTTTTTGTTGCCAGGTCAATCTAAATCGATATAGGCTTTCCTATAACGATTTAGGACCAGGGAGGAAAGAATCGTGAAACTGACAACAAAACTGCTTGCGGCGACGTGTATCGTCAGCGCATCGGCCGCATCGGCAATCGAGCTGGAGGTCACACATTGGTGGACATCCGGTGGTGAAGCCGCTGCTGTCACCAAATTCGCAGAAGCATGGAACGCGACGGGCAATACTTGGCTCGACGGCGCGATTGCAGGGTCAGGCGGCACTGCGCGCCCGATCATCATTTCACGTATTCTGGGCGGCGACCCGATGGCCGCAACCCAGCTGAACCACGGACGTCAGGCGGAAGAACTGATCGAAGCGGGCCTGATGCTGGACCTGACCGAAGTGGCCGAGGCCGGCAACTGGGCCGAGATCGTCAATCCGCCATCTTTGCTGGATAGCTGCACGCTGGACGGCCGCATTTACTGCGTGCCTGTAAACATCCATTCCACCCAGTGGCTTTGGCTGAGCCATGCGGCATATGAAACCGCAGGCGTGCCTGTTCCGACAAACTGGACCGAGTTTGTCGATACCGCCCCCGCCTTGCGCGAAGCAGGATTGCAGCCTTTGGCCATGGGTCAGCAGGGCTGGCAGCAGAACCTTGCATTCGGTGCGATCACGCTGGCCGTGGCCGGTCTGGAGCCATGGAGCGAAGTGACCATCAACAAGAACGCCGAAGTGGCCGCAGGCCCTGAATATGCCGCCGTGTTCGAGGCTGTCGTCGATGCGCGCGAACTCGCGCGTGGATCGAACGTGCAGGACTGGAATCAGGCAACCAACATGGTGATCACCGGTACGGCCGGTGCGCAACTGATGGGTGACTGGGCGCAGGGCGAATTCGCTGTCGCGGGCTTGGAGGAAGGTGTCGATTATTCCTGCCTGCCGGGCTTGGGCCTGAACGCCATTCTGGATACTGGCGGGGATGCATTCTATTTCCCTGTGAACCGTAGCCCAGAAATCACCGCAGCCCAGTTAGAGCTGGCTGCATTGCTGATCTCGCCAGAAGTGCAGGTGGACTTCAACCTTGCCAAGGGATCGTTGCCGGTGCGTGGTGATATCGACATGGCGTCGGCCAATGGCTGCATGCAGCAAGGTCTCGAGATTTTGGCAAGTGGCGGCGTCCTGCCATCGGGTGACCAGTCTCTGACACCTGACAGCCAGACCCAGATCGAGGATCTGATGGCCGAATTCTGGTCTGGTAGCATGTCTGCCGCAGATGCTCAGGCGCGTTACGCGTCGATCATCGCCAGCGCGGACTGATCTTTCTCCCGAAGGGCGGGTCCGGCTAATTGGTCGGGCCCGTTTTCAGCCCAAAAAGAAAAAGTCATGCCGGGGGGAAACGGACAATGACCACTACACTTGCGCCACCACAAGCGCGCGCCGCGAAAAGGCCGGTCCGGCTGTTTCGCAACCTGATGTCCAAAATCGCGCTCGTCCCGATGATCCTGACCGCCTTGGTCATCTTTGTCGGCGGCACCGCCTGGACTGTCGTCTACTCCTTTACCAATTCGCGCCTGTTGCCGCGTCTTGAATTCGTGGGGTTTGACCAATACGAACGGCTTTGGTCCACCGCACGCTGGGTCATATCGATCCAGAACCTTGCGCTTTATGGTTTTCTAAGCATGATTCTGTCGCTGGTGATCGGCTTTACGCTGGCCGCATTGCTGGATCGAAAAATCCGGTTCGAAGGCGCGTTTCGCACCATTTTCCTGTATCCCTTCGCGCTGTCCTTTGTTGTCACCGGCGTGGCATGGCAGTGGATTTTGAACCCCGATTTTGGCCTGCAAAACCTTGTGCGTGAATGGGGCTGGACCAGTTTTACCTTCAACCCGCTGAATGACCCCGACACCGTGATGTTCGGCCTGCTGATCGCAGGTATCTGGCAAGGATCGGGGTTGATTATGTGTATCATGCTGGCCGGTCTGCGCGGGATTGACGAAGACATCTGGAAAGCGGCCCGCGTGGACGGGATCGGCACGGTGAAAACCTATGTGCGGATCATCATTCCGATGATGCGGCCTGTTTTTGTCACCGCACTTGTCCTGATCGCGTCCGGTATCATCAAGCTTTATGATCTGGTCGTCGCCCAAACCAATGGCGGGCCGGGGATTTCGTCCGAAGTGCCTGCGAAATACGTCATCGACTATATGTTCCGCGCGCAGAATTTGGGGCAGGGCTTTGCCGCCTCGACGATGATGCTGGTGTCGGTGCTGATTATCCTTGTCCCTTGGGCTTACCTTGAATTTGGAGGCAAGAAACGTGGTTGACATGACCTTGCAGAACGGCCCGCGCGGGCCAAAGCCGAAACGCGCCTTTACCCGTGCCAATATCTTTATCTATGGCACCTTGCTGCTGGTCAGCGTCTATTATCTGCTGCCGCTTTACGTGATGATCGTCACATCGCTGAAAGGCATGCCCGAAATCCGCATGGGCAATGTGTTTGGCCCGCCAATGGAGGTGACGTTCGAGCCTTGGGTCAAGGCATGGTCACAGGCCTGCACCGGCATCAATTGTGACGGTCTAAGCCGCGGTTTCTGGAATTCGGTGAACATTCTGATCCCGTCCGTGATCCTGTCGATCGGGATCGCGTCTGTGAATGGCTATGCGCTGTCCAACTGGAAATTCAAAGGGTCAGAGGTGTTCTTTACCATCCTCATCATCGGCGCCTTCATTCCCTATCAGACGATGTTGTACCCCATCGTGATCCTGCTGCGTGAAATCGGGCTGATGGGCGAATTGTCGGGGCTGGTGCTGGTGCATACGGTGTTCGGTATGCCCATTCTGACGCTGCTGTTCCGCAATTATTTCGCCTCTGTGCCGGAAGAATTGTTCAAGGCGGCGCGTGTCGATGGCGCGGGGTTCTGGCGGATCTATTTCCAGATCATGCTGCCGATGGCGTTGCCGATCTTTGTGGTGGCGATCATTTTGCAGGTCACGGGTATCTGGAACGATTTCCTGTTCGGCGTGATCTACACCAAGCCGTCCACCTATCCGATGACGGTGCAGCTCAATAACATCGTCAATTCGGTGCAGGGCGTGAAGGAATACAACGTCAATATGGCGGCGACCCTTCTGACCGGCCTTGTGCCTCTTGTTATCTATTTTGCCTCTGGCAAACTTTTTGTCCGCGGTATCGCCGCCGGCGCAGTCAAAGGCTGATCTATGACCTATTCCGTTGAAATCAAAGAACTGCAACTGAACTTCGGGGCGGTGAATGTCCTGCAAAATCTGGACCTGAACATCCACGAAGGCGAATTTCTGGTCCTGCTGGGGTCATCCGGCTGCGGCAAATCCACCTTGCTGAACTGCATTGCGGGCCTGTTGGAGGTCAGCGATGGCCAGATCTTCATCAAGGGCCGGAACGTGACTTGGGCAGAGCCGTCCGAACGCGGGATCGGCATGGTGTTCCAGTCTTACGCGCTTTATCCGCAGATGACGGTGCGGGGGAACCTGTCATTTGGCCTGAAAAACGCCCGCCTGCCCAAGGCCGAGATCGAACAGCGCGTTGCCCGTGCCGCGTCGATCCTGCAGATTGAACCGCTTTTGGACCGCAAGCCGGGGGCTTTGTCCGGTGGTCAGCGCCAGCGCGTTGCCATTGGTCGCGCGCTGGTGCGTGATGTGGACGTGTTCCTGTTCGACGAACCCCTGTCCAACCTTGACGCCAAGCTGCGAGTCGATCTGCGGGTAGAGCTCAAACGCCTGCACAACCAGCTCCAGAACACTATGATCTACGTCACCCACGACCAGATCGAGGCCATGACATTGGCGGACCGCATTGCCGTGATGAAGGGCGGCAAGATCATGCAATTGGGTAGCCCCGACGAGACCTATAACCGGCCTCGCAATCTG
>PUNR01000353.1 GCA_003551805.1 Loktanella sp. | reverse complement strand
CGGGTCAAAGCCAGCTCCGAGATCGCAAAGAAGAAACGAAAGGAGGCATCAGCATTGACGCCATCATGACGCAAAGATCATAACAACTGGGCGGGTCAAGTCTCGGTGAAAATGCCGGGTCAATTCTTAGCGGTAATCAACAAACTTGACCAATGCGCGACTTAACGTGACAACACCGGCCAAGGCATCGTAAATTAACATAAGATATTGAATATACTATGAAATTTACAGCATTGCCAATTGGCAATCAACCCTGCTTACGCGACTTGATGAATTTTTCTACCGCCTCGCGCAGCGCGGTGTCATGCAAGGTCGCCGCGAATTCAAGGTTTACCATATTGCCCTTCCGCCTCAGTTTCACATCTCCCAAAGGATGGGTAAACGTGTTGGACGCAGGCTTGCGCGAGCGGGCAGCCTTGCCTGCGTTTTTCAGGCGGCTCAGCACCTCAGGCGCAGGCAGCCCCTGCCCCGCCAGCGCTGCAGCCTCTGCCAGCACATTGTCACGGGATTTGGGGTCTGCCAGCAGCGGGCGCAGTTGCCGGACATGGACTTCGCGGATATCGCGGATCGTGGCGAAGGCGTTGACCACCGCATCCTCCAACCGTGCCAGTTGCAGGAAACGCGACAAAAAGCCGGGCGACACCTGCAACCGTTCAGCCATCAGGTTCTGCCGCCCGCCATAATAGGCCTCGACCGCGCGGGCATAATCGCGGGCGCGTTCAAAGTCAGAGATATCCTCGCGGTCGCGGTTTTCGATATCGGCAAGGCGAAACGCCTCTTCATCGGTCAACTCGCGTTCGTCGATCAGATAGCGGAATTGCGGATAGTTATTGGCGCGCAGCCATGTCACCGCGAAATGGCGACGGGCGCCACAGATCACCTCATACTCTGGCCCATCCCCCTGCCCTGCCGGACGCAGACGCCGCACAACGGCCGCAAATTCCTGTTGGCCCTGTGCCTTCATCCCTTCGATCAGATCCGCGCAGTTTTCTGCGTTCAGCAATTCATAAGCGCGGTTATGCCCTTCCCACATCACGCAGATCGCGGGATCGACAAGGCGCAATACCTTTTCTTGTCGCGCGCCTGCCACCTGATCTGCCATTGCGTTAGTCCGCTTCAGGAACCGCGTCTGCGACCGTTCGCCGGTGATCAGGTCTTCAGCCTCGTCCAGTTCTTTCAGGACATCGTCAAAAATCTCGCTTCGTTTCTTGTTCACAGGATTCCCTCCTTGCGCAAGGCTGCGTGATGGCTGGGCCAAGTCTTGCGAATTTCAATTTCGACTTCGCGGCCCACGGCATCTAGATAAACACGGCAACGCTTATGCGTTTCGGTGCGCGTGGCGGCACCGGTCATTTCATAAACCGTCATTAGATTGGCGGTGGCATTGTCGATCTCGGCGCTGTCTTTTAACACCGCATTCAGCATATCTTGTGGAAAGACTGCATCCATCATCCGTTTGATCGCCCCATGCGCGCTTTTCTGATCGTTCATTTTAGTCGCAAGTATTTTAACAAAATGATAACCACGCGCACCTCCGTGTTGCGCAAGCTCGCCCAGCGTCGATGACATCATCCGCAGGAAATGCGCGGTTGATCCAAAATCGATATTGTTGGGCGGTGCCGGCACAAGGATCGCATTTGCTGCGCGCAACACCGACAACGATATCATCCCAAGTGCTGGTGGCGGGTCCAGTAGGATCACATCGAACTGATCCGAAATCGTCTCTATCCCCGCGCGCAACCGGTCCAACACGAAATCCTGTTCGCGCACCATCCGTGCCGCAAATTCATACTCCGCATCATACAGCCCCAGATTTGCCGGGATCAGCGCAATCCCCGGCCAATAGGTGGCCCGCAAAGCGTAATGCAGCGTCGACGGCCCACCGTGGCGGAAAAACGGGTAGAGCGTGTCCTCATCTTCGTCCACGTCCACATCTGGGTTCAGCCCATAGATGCTGGTGGTGGATGCCTGACTATCACAGTCGATCACACAAACTCGGTAGCCTTTCAACGCCAGATATTGCGCAAGATGCACCACCACGGTTGATTTGCCGACACCGCCTTTAAAATTCTGCACCGCCAGAACCATTGCAGGATCGGTCTTCGCACGGCGCGGCAGCGTGCCAAACACCTCGCGCATGCGGTTCACCTCAGCCAAGGAATAGCCGGTTCTGCGCCCTGTTTCCGGGTCTTTCATTGGCTCTGGCAAGCGCCCGTCGCCTTCGGCATCGCGTAACGCCTTCTCGGTCCGACCACACATTTCCGCGGCAGACCGGACATTGAACCGCAGGTCGAGCGTTTTGGCGACACCGGGAGAAAAAACGCGCGCGCGGAGCTTTTCTATGACGCGGCCAGCACGGGTGGCCAGCGCGTCTATTTCATCCAGACCAACGGGGTAATCGGGGGTTTCCACCATGTGCAACATCCTGTGTTTTCAGCTAAGATGCGGCTAACCGCTGATGAAGTAAAGTGCGGTATTGTTGCCTGACTGATTAAAAAACCGAACCTCTTGGGGGTGTAGCTGTAAAACCGCACCCTGCCCTTTTGGGCTGGCAAGTACGGATTTTGGTACCCCGCTAGTCGTTTGCTATCCCCAAAATGTTGCGTAAAGGCTTGATCTGGGTGCCAATCCCCGAATCCCTTATCGAAAAAACCCGCTTGTTCTGGATTCTAGGATTCTGTGTTCACTGAAGTCAGCCCCCTTAATAATATAGGCTAAATTGATGTATTGCTTACGTTTTGGGGTGGTTTGCCATACAGATCGGGATGGTTTTCCATACATTCTGGGTGGGCTGACGTTACATCATGGGTGCGGAAATCTTACGTTTCGGGTGGGGCGAAAGCGTCGAATCATTCGTCCCTTAATCTCCATGTTTTGCTGGGTGTTGCGATTCGCATGTTGCACGGGACGGTGCTCTAACACTTACTTATCGGGTTTCGCCCTAAGTTGGGAAATCGATTGACTTACATCGCACCGCATACAAAAGTAAGCCGAAGACGTAACCCGAGCAGAAGCCCAAAATGGCCAAAACACCAAAAACACAATACCGCACTGTGGATGCCAAGCCCAGTGCCGATACGCTGATCAAACCCGGCGAGCTGGTGGATCTGGTCGAGGTCACGCCACTGACCCTTGCCGACCGCCGCATCTATAACCAGCTTTTGGAAAACGCATGGGATGCGATTGATAAGCCGGTGATGCATGTCATCGCGAAATCCGATCTGCGCGGCAGCCATAATTCCAATGACCGTGTTGGCGAAAGCATCGAACGGTTGATGAGCGCAATTGTCAAGATGGAGGTCACGTGGGACGGCAAGCCCGCTGTAGAGCGTGTCCAGCTTTTGGGCGGCAACGTGGAAATGGCGCGCAGCGACGGGTTGTTCGAATATGAAATCCCTGCAAGGTTGCGCAAGGTGATAGGTAATTCCACTGTCTTTGCCCGCCTGCAACGCGAGGTGATGTTCGCCCTGTCGTCGAAATATGCGCTGACATTGTATGAAATGGTACAGAAACGCGGCAATCTGCGCTGGAAATCGTCGGAAACCTTCACGCTGGATGCCTTGCGTGGGGTGCTGGGTGTGCCGAAGGGCAAGCTGGCGTCATGGTCGAACCTGCGCCTGCGCGCCGTCGATCCTGCCGTGGCAGAGGTCTGCGCGCTGTCTGATTACATGGTGGAAATCGCGCCGGTCAAGACGGGTCGCAGCGTGACTCATGCCGAATTGCGCTGGTGGCGCAAGGACGGTGACGCCACTGGCAAGGCGGAACGCGCGCTGAATTTCGCCAGCACCGGCAGGCGGGCAAGGGCGGAGGAACCCCCAGCCGCGCCGGTCTTGCGCCCGCGTCCGGCGTGGTTGGACCGCAAGGGGGCCAGCCTGCGCACGGAAACCTATGAAACCGCGCGGATGCGGTTTCCGGGTTATGACATCTACCAGATCGAAAGCGAATGGCGCAGTTGGGCACAAGGCAAAGCACCGGCCGAGGATCCCGACCGTGCATTTCTTGCCTTCTTCCGGAAATTTGCAGAGGCAAATCCAATCTAAGTGTCTGATTGCAGGCCGGAAATCAGCCGATTGCCAAGTGGCAATTTTTCAAAAGGGTAGGGTGCCAATCTACTGGTTTTGCCGTGACAGAAACGCCACCGCGCAGGCGAGCGGCATGGTGCGCAGCCCGTCTGTCAGTGGCACTTCGTGGTCGCCCGCATAGACTAACAGCCGGTGATTTGCCTTGATATCCGCCGAAAGCCGCGTGACACTTTGGGCGTTGTCGTGCGCTTAATCTCGATCGCCCAATTGGTGCTGTCGGGTAGTCGGAGCACAAGGTCCAGTTCCGCGCCAGCGGCAGTACCGTAAAAATAGGCGGCGCTGTCAGCAGGAGCGGCTGCGATCAGGGTTTCGATACAGAACCCTGCCCAACTGCCGCCGACCACCGGATGACGCAGTAGATCTTCAAGACTGCCAAGACCTAGTAAGGCATGCAGTACGCCTGAATCGCGGACATAGACTTTGGGCGATCTTACCAGCCGTTTGCTGACGTGTTCATGCCATGGTGGAAGGCTGCGCACCAGCATCAGATCGACCAACAGTTCAAGGTAGTGGCGCACGCTTTGCCCGGACACGCCCAACCCTTCGGCCAGGGCGGATGCATTCAGCAACCCGCCTTGGGAATGGGCCGGCATGGTCCAGAACCGGTGCAGGGTCTTGGCGGGGATGCGCGGCCTCAGTGCGGGAATATCGCGTTCCAGATAGGTGCGCAGATAATCTTCGCGCCACTGCAGGGTGGCGCGATCGTCTTTGACCTGAAAGCTGTCGGGAAATCCGCCGCGCAGCCACTGCGTGTTGAGCAGATCGGCGCCCACCTCTGACAAGGTAAGGGGCGGCATTTCGATATAGCGTACGCGACCTGCCAGCGATTCCGCCGATTGTTGCAACAACATGTTCGAGGCAGAGCCGAGCAACAGGAATTGTCCCGTCCGAAACCCTGCACGTCAGCGGCTGACGATCGGTTCACCACGCCTTGCATTGGGCCTAACACACCAATCCTTCCCCAACAGATCAGATGCGCAGGAAGTATATTTTCCAATTTCATATGCCGCCAATAAACGACCGATTGATAGCGATGTGAGCAGAGGCCGCAATATGGGCTGTTAGTAGACCAATAACAGATTCCATTGACCAAAAATGTGTATTGGCATATATTGCCAACAAAAGGAGATCATAACCCATGGTGACACGCAACGTTGTCCTGACCGAAACCCAAGACCATCTTGTTCAAGCGCTGGTGGCGTCCGGGCGCTACCAGAATGCGAGCGAAGCGATGCGCGCTGGTCTGAGGTTGCTCGAACGGGAAGAGGCACAGCTGGCCGGGATTAGGAATGGTCTTCTTGAAGGTCTGGCTCAGGTCAAGGCAGGTGATCTTGCGCAGGGCAGCGGCGAGGATGCGATCCGCCGGGCCTTTGCGACTGCGCGCGCTCGTTCATGAGCCGATCCTTCCGGCTGACACGTCGTGCGGAAGCCAGCCTCACCGAAATCGCCAGATGGACGATCGAGAATTTCGGACTGCGCCAGGCAGAGCGCTACGAGACGGGATTACTCGAGCGCTGTGAGGCGATTCTGAGCAGGCAGGCACAGAGCCGGAGTTGCGCAGTCCTCGTGGATGAGGCAGATGACCTACGGTTCGTCAGGGCAGGGGAGCACTTCTTGGTGTATTTGGACCAGCCTGACGAGGTCGTCATAGTCGATATCCTGCACGCGCGCAGTGATCTACCGAGTCATGTGGCGGCGCTGATGGCGTTGAAGAACGACGGCGTCTGATCCGGGTCACAACCCCGCCGCCTTTGTCAGGTTCACGCGGAACCTGTCGCGCCTGCGCTGGTAGCGGCGGGTCATCTCGGCGCTGGCGTGGCCGAGTTGTTTCTGGATATAGCGTTCATCGACCTCG
>PUNR01000191.1 GCA_003551805.1 Loktanella sp. | reverse complement strand
CAACAGATTGACGAAGGACAACAGACCTGCATCCGCCATAGGATCGCCGCCATTATCGGGCAAGGCGACCATGACCATGCGCCCGCCCATTGTGTCGATCACAGCCCATTCGGTGGCTGCATCATCCACCAGCACCACACGCTTTGCACCAATCCGGCGCGCTTCTTCTGCGGCTTTGCGGGCATCCGTGCCACCCAGAACCAATGTGTGGCTTGGGTTGGCCAAATCTCGTGTCACGCGCAGGCGGCGCAAGCGCAACAGGTTTGCTACAGCATCGGTCTGGGCAAAAGCAGGTGCAGGCAGGCAGATGTCGAACATGGCTAAATCCCTCGCTTTATTGTTCGCAAGGATGAAAGCACGGATCGTGCCAGCTCCATTTTAGGTACAATTTTCAGGGTTTTTTTCGGATTACCGCCCAGACTGCCCGGTTTTGTGCAAAAATCGTCAGTTTTTGGTCAATTCGGGTCTAGTAGCGGCATAACGCGTCGTATTTTCGTCAATCACAGGTATCAACGGCTGCCGCAAAAGCGGGCCTGCCCCCCTTTGATCGTGGTGCTGCTACCATTGGCGCAAGGCAATGCGCGAAAGATATCAACACAGGTGTTTGGGCGGATGCTTACATTTTCGCCAATCGCGCCGTTTGGACATTCAGACCAATCTGACAGGCGGATTCCATGCTTTCCAAGACTTATCATCTCAAATTCCCGAGCCTTGACGCGGCACAAATCGCGGCCCCTTTCATCACAGAAATTTTGGGCAATGCCATTCCCGATTGCCGGATTTCTGGGCTGACGGTGATGATCGGAAAGGAAGGCGATATTTCAGTCAATCTGTTTTTTCCGCAGATCGCTGATCTAAAAAATTTCGAAAAGAAACACGGCGGCTTCATCAACACGATGAAAAAGACCTTTCTTTTCAGGTCTGTGGGCTTTGACGGTGTCTGCATCTTCAATTTCGATGCCAAGGATGAAAATGCCGCGTGACAGGCTGGCACGCGGCTTGCTGATGGCCCGTGACAGATAATTTGCGCGCCAAGAGAGGCCGATGAAATGAACCCGCGTCCAGAACAGCAAAACGAAACAGCGTCCACAGCGGCGCTTTTGCGTGTTTCGTCGGACAAGATCGGGCGGCTGATGGATCTGGTCGGAGAATTGTCGCTGTCTGTAGCCGAAACGATCAACACGCCTGAACTGGCGGGGCTGGATCTGGAAGCTTTTGACGCCGCCGCCCATCGGCTGACGATGATCGTGCGCGAAGTGCAGGATGCGGCCACCGAATTGCGCCTTGTGCCCGTGGCCGAGGTGTTTCGCCGCCTCAAACGCATGGTGCGCGAACTGGAACGTGAAACCGGCAAGGAAATCCTGCTTGACCTGCGGGGCGAAGATACAGCCATCGACAAGCTGGTGGCGGATCGACTTTATGACCCCTTGCTGCATGTCGTGCGCAACGCCGCCGATCACGGATTAGAAGATAACGCCAGCCGCGAGGCGATCGGCAAACCCCGCGCGGGCCGGATTATCCTGTCCGCCGCCCAAGTCGGCAGCGAGGTGCGGATTCAGGTTATCGATGATGGCCGTGGCCTGAATTACGATCGCATCCTGACGAAGGCCCGGGAAAAGGGCATGTTCGGACCGCAGGAATTGCCCGAACGATCCGTTCTTTGGAAAGCGATCTTTGAACCGGGGTTTTCCACTGCCGAGGCGGTGACAACCCTGTCAGGGCGCGGCGTCGGCATGGATGTGCTGAACACCACGATGAAGGATCTGCGCGGGCGCATCACCGTGGACAGCGACGAAGGCAAAGGCACGGCTGTTGCGCTGCATATTCCGGTGTCATTGGCGTTTCTGGATAGTCTGATCCTGCGACTGGGTCCGCAGCTTTATTGTGTGCCGATTGATGATATCGCCGAGATTGCCAAACCTGATGCCGCAGGACAGGTGCAGATTTCCGTCGCTGACGGGGCAGAAATGCTGCGGCTGCGGGACAGGTTTATTCCGGTCTGCCGGTTGGAGCGGTTCTTTGGTGACGAAACTGCGACTGCCCTGAACTCTTTATCGGAAATGGTGGCCATCGTCTTTGAAACCTCGACCGGTCCGCTTGCCATTGCCGTGGACGAAGTGCTGGACCGCCAGCAGGTTGTCATGAAACCGCTGGCAGGTGCGTTGCGCCATTTGCGCGCCAGCTGGGGTTTTGCACTGCTGGCCACCGGCGATATCGCCGTCGTGCTGGATTGCGAGCGTCTTGCCAACAAGGAAAGCGCTGCATGACGCAGATTGACGAACAAAGCTTTGTACAGGTCTGCAACTGGATCAGTCAAAACGCCGGTATCGCCGTGCCAAAAGGAAAGACCGACCTTTTGCGCCAGCGCATGGGCCGGGTTCTGCGCCGGTTCGGCTATGACGACATGCGCAGGCTGGCACGCGAACTGGTGCCCAACGGTGCCGCCGATGTGCAGATGGCCGTCATGGATGCGGCGTCGATCAACCACACTTATTTTTTTAGGGAACCCGATGTCCTGCAATCATTCATGGATATAGCTGTGCCGGAATTTCAGGACCGTTCCGAATTCCGCATCTGGTCCGCCGCCTGTTCCAGTGGAGAAGAGGCCTATACAATCGCGCTGATGCTGATCGACTTGCTAGGCGCTGAAAAGGCTCGTCGCGCCAGTATTTTGGGCACAGATATCTCTGGCCCCGTCGTAGATCGTGCAGAACTTGGCATTTATTCACGCGTGCAGATGGCGCGCACGGAAAAGCGTATTCTGGATCGCTGGTTTCAGCCCACCGGTATCGACCAGTTTCGGGTCAAGCCGGATCTGCGCGCCATGTGCACCTTTCGCCGGATGAACCTCAAGGCTGTGCCTTATCCGTTTGCGCGGCCGTTTCAGGCGGTTTTCTGTCGCAACATCCTGTATTATTTCGACCGTGCCGACCAATCCGCCACATTGCGCGCAATTTATGATGTGACCGAACCGGGTGGCTGGCTGGTGACCTCTGTGACCGAGACGATCCGTGATCTGGGTTCTGCCTGGGAACCTGTCGCAGCGGGCCTTTACAGGAGGCCGAAATGAACCTGCCCCGCCCGATCAAGGTATTGGTTGTTGACGATTCAGTTGTGTTTCGTTGCGTTCTGGTGCGCGCGCTGACGGCAGATCCCGGCATCACCGTGATCGGCGAGGCAGGCTGCGCCGCCGAGGCCGAAGCGATCTTGCAGCACCGAAACGTTGATGTGATCACGCTTGATCTGGAAATGCCGGGCAAAAGCGGGCTGGATTTTCTGCGCGACACCGCAAGCCCGATGGGTATTCCCACAATCGTGATTTCTGCCACAACGCCACGCGGTGCGGCGCAGTCGATTGCGGCCTTGTCATCGGGTGCCGTTGATGTGGTCGCAAAACCGCGTGGAACAAAGCCCGGTACTGCGGATCACCTTGCGCTGGATGCAATTGCCGCACGGGTCAAGGTGGCGGCGATGGTGCATTTCCCCGTCACCCCGGCAAGGCCGCGCAGCCCCACGGTGCTGCCATCCGCCGGCCACGGCATAGCGCAGAATTGGCCGATCCTGCTGGGTGCATCCACGGGCGGTGTGCAGGCCTTGTCAGTAATTCTGCAGGCCCTGCCATATGATTGCCCACCGGTTCTGATCGTCCAGCACATGCCCGAAGGGTTCACCGGCGCCTTTGCCCAAAGGTTGGACAGGTTATGTGCTATCCATGTGCGCGAAGCCTGCGCAGACGACGTGCTGCGCCCGGGTCAGGCCTTGATCGCTCCGGGGGGGCCGCGCCATATGGTGCTGCTGCGCGATCGCAGTGACAGGCTGCTTGTCGATCTGGTCGCAGGTGATCCTGTATGTTTTTCGCGCCCTGCGGTCGATGTGCTGTTCCTGTCGGCGGCCGAGGTCGTGGGCAAACGCTGTTCAGCCGCTGTGCTGACGGGCATGGGTAGCGATGGTGCGCTGGGGCTTTTGGCGCTGGCACAGGCAGGCGCACAGACCTTTGCCCAGGATGAAGAAACTTCGCTGATATATGGCATGCCAGCCCGTGCCGTCGAATGCGGTGGCGCGCGCGCTCAGGTGCCTTTGGGTGAAATGGCAGCCCGGCTTCTGGCGTCGGTTGGCACGGCAAGTGCAGCAGCGCCGCAAATGTTCTCGCAATCGGCCTTGCAAGGCCGCCGTCTCGCTACCCCAAAGGAGTTCTGATCATGGCCCAGCCATCCATCGACGACATGACCCATCAATTGACGCAGCATCACATGCAGCAGTCCGAAAAGATTGAAACCATGTATCTGACCTTTCCGGTCGAGGCCGAATTATACGGCGTCGCCATCGCTAAGGTCACTGAAATCGTGGGCCTGCAACGTATCATGAGCGTCCCCGACGTGCCCGCCTATATCAAGGGCGTGATCAATTTGCGTGGCAAGGTGATCCCGCTGATGGATATCCGGTTGCGCTTTGGTTTGCCGGAAAAGGATTACGACGACCGCACTGTGGTCATCGTGCTGCAAATCGCGGATGCGCCGATCGGGTTGATCGTTGATGGCGTGAACGAGGTGCTGGACATCCCCGATGACCAGATTGACCGGCCCCGCAGCTATGCTCCCGGCGATGGCGGGTCACTGGTCAAGGGGCTGGCGCGTCTGGATGACCGCGTCGCCATAATTCTGGAAGCGGATCTTCTGGTGGATACATCCGAGATCACCCTGCCACAGGTTGAAAACGTTTAGGATCGCGGGCGTAACACTTGGCCGCCCGCTGCCGTTATCCCGTCTGAAAGGATGCTTAGATGCAAGACACGCAGACCCAACAACCGGCTGATATCATGGATTTTATGCCGCTGATCCGCGCGCTGCCGCAGCCTGCGCTATTGGCGGATGCCGACCGGGTGATTGCCTATGTCAATGATGCGGCCAGCCCGCTGGTTGCAAAGCTGGCCCAAGGGGCAGGGCAAGTGGGGTCACCTTTGTCTGGCCTTGACGGGTGCGACGCCCGGACCAACAGGCAGGGGCGGCCTTTGCCTTGGCAGGACCAGCTGACAGGCGATGATCTGGTGGTCGATTATCAGGTGGTCCCGGTTTTCGCGGCAAATGGCGATCACGCTGGTTTCGTCGCGACCTTTCTGGACCGCAGCGCAGAGTCAGCGCAGGCAACAGCGCTATTGCACCAAGAGGCTGATCTGGCCGCATTGCGTCATGCCGTGATGCAGGGCGCACCGACGGCCAGCTTTCACAATGATGCCATGCAAGAAATCCTGTCCCACCTGCATGCGAAAGCCGACGCTGACCGCGTGGTGCATCACAAGCTGGAAATGGCACTCGCTGCGCTGGTATCGGGTGATTTCGCTGCAACATGCGACCTTGCGGGTTGCGATACTGGCGCGGTGCGCGCCATCGGGGATTTACGCACTGTTTTGCAGGCTGTCTTGGTTGAAACATTGCGGCTGTCAGATGCGCAGGCCGCAGGGCGGTTTGATCTGACGCCGGATGTGTCACGCCTGCCGGGCGATTTTGGCCGGATCATTGCAGGCGTCAGCAAGGGAATGACGGGTGCGCAGGACATCTTTGCCGCCTTGCGGGCCGATATCGGTCAGCTCACGGGCAATGTGGGCCGGATCGGAACCGCCAGCCATGTGGTTTCGGCGGCGACGCAGGTCGCCTCTGCTTCGGTCGAGCAAGTGTCTTCGGCGGTGACGGAAACCGATCAGCAGGTCCGCAATAACGCCGAGGCCAGCCGCAAGGCCGCGCATTTCGTCGAAACCGCTGCCGGTCTGGCCGGGCAGGGCACCGACCAGATCGCTGGCATGGTCAGCGCGATGCAAGGGATCAAGACATCCTCTGAAGATATTGCAAAGATCATCAAGGTGATCGACGAAATCGCGTTCCAAACCAATCTTCTGGCGCTGAATGCTGCGGTCGAGGCGGCACGCGCAGGCCAGCACGGGCGTGGCTTTGCCGTGGT
>PUNR01000399.1 GCA_003551805.1 Loktanella sp. | reverse complement strand
GTTGATGATCTCCAGCGTGGTCAGATAGCAGTCTTTGGCATCATCGGCCCATGTGAACAACCCATGGCTTTCTAGCACGGCGCCGCGCATCTGCGGGTTTTCGACCGCCAGCTTTTCCAGCCATAGCCCCAGCTCATAGCCGGGCTTTTTCCACGGCAGCCAGCCGATATCGTCGCCGAACACTTCTGCGGTCAGGTCGCGCGAATTGACCGAGGCCGCGATGGCGATGATCGCATCCGAATGCACGTGATCGACATGTTTGCGCGGCACATAGGCATGCAGCGGGGTGTCGATACTGGCCGCGCGCGGATTGAGGTTGAAGGTGCAATGCGGCAGGTAGCCGACCATTTCATCCTCATGCGCCACGCCGCGGTACAGACCCTTCAGCGCGTGCAGCTTGTTCATGTAAAGCGTGGAAAATCCGTCCATCTTGATGGACCCGATATCTCCGCCGGAACCTTTGACCCACAATACCTCGACCATATCGCCAGTCAGTGGGTCGCGTTCCATGGCCTTGGCGCTCGTATTGCCGCCGCCGTAATTCGTCACCCGTTTGTCAGAACCTAGAAGGTTGGATCGGTATAGCAGCTTTTCCGATTCGGACATGTCAGCCGCAATGGCATCATCCCACAGGTTTTTCAGGTGGTTGGCGGGGGTGGTCATGATGTCCTCCTTCGGGTGTCATGGCAAAAATGGCGGCAAATGCGCGACAAAGTCAATCAATAACAATCACAACCAATCATGCTGCATTGCAGAAACGATAATGATGACTGAAAATGATTGACAGTGATTGCTTCTGGTGGAAACGTAACAGGCAAGGGAGACTGCCATGCACGAAAGCGAACGCCACCGGATCATCCTGTCTTCGGTCGAGGGGCGGCCAGTTGCCACTGTTGCCGATCTGGTCACGCTGACAGGCGCGTCAGAGGCGACGATCCGGCGCGATATCGCTGCACTGCATCTGCAAAAGAAACTGCGCCGGGTGCGCGGCGGGGCGGAATCGGTGGCGCCTTCGCAATATGTCAGCATCAATGCGCGGCCTTTCAGTGTCAATGAAACCATCCGTCTGGCGCAGAAGCGCGCCATTGCGCGCGCGGCCGTCGATCTGTGCAAGGACGGCGAGGCGATCATCATCAATGGCGGGACCACGACGTTCCAGATGGTGCATCCGCTGACCGCGCGGCGCTGTCAGGTGTTCACCAACAGCTTTCCCATCGCCGAACATCTGCTCAAGCATTCCAAGAACACGGTGCTTTTGCCTGCCGGGGCGATCTACCGCGAACAGAACATCATCCTGTCGCCTTTTGATGAAGATGGCAGTCGCAACTTCTATGCCAGCCGCATGTTCATGGGCTGTCGCGGTCTTGGTGCGCTGGGGCTGATGGAAGGTGATCCGATGCTGGTGCAGGCCGAACAAAAGCTGATCAATCAGGCCGATGAACTGGTGGTTCTGGCCGATAGCACGAAATTTTCCGCCCGTTCCAGCCTGCTTTTGTGCGCGCTGTCGCGGATCCATACCGTCATCACCGACGAAGGGATCACCGACCGCGATGCCGCCATGCTGGACGCGGCGGATATCAGGCTGATCGTGGCCCGGACTGGGGCCGCTGACAGGACGGAGGACAGCGCAGGCGGTGCCTGAGCAACGTTAGTTTTAGGGAGGAACAACAATGTCTATCATCAAGAAAGCGCTTGCCACGGCAGCGATGACAACCGCGCTGATGGCGCAACCCGCACTGGCCGATGACATGCGCATCGCATTGGTGGTGAAGGCGCTGGGGATCGGGTTTTTCGAGGCCGCAGCCCGTGGCGCGGAGGAAGCCGCCGCCGAACTGGGTGGGGTCGAGATTATCTATACCGGTCCCACCAGCACCACCGCTGAAGGCCAGATCGAGGTGATAAATGCCTTGATCGCGCAAGGTGTCGATGCCATCGCGATCTCGGCCAATGATCCTGATGCCGTGGCCCCTGCGCTGCGCCGTGCGATGGATCGTGGCATCACCGTCATTTCATGGGATAGCGGTGTAGCGCCAGAAGGCCGCCAGATGCATTTGAACCCGTCCTCGCCCGAATTGATCGGCAATACGATCATCCGCTTGGCCGCCGATCATCTGCCCGATGGTGGCGATGTGGCGATCCTGTCGGCGACATCGACGTCCACCAACCAGAATATCTGGATCGAGGAAGCGACTAAGGCGCTGCCCAATTTTCCCGGTATCAATCTGGTGGCGACGGTCTATGGCGACGATCTGGCCGACAAATCCTACCGCGAAGCACAGGGCCTGATGCAGACCTATCCTGATCTGCGCGCCATCATCGCACCGACCACCGTGGGCATTCTGGCCGCTTCGCAGGCCGTAACTGATGCCGGCAAGATCGGCGAAATCAACGTCACCGGTCTGGGCCTGCCATCGGAAATGGCGGGGGCTGTTGAATCCGGTGCCACGCTCAGCTTTGCGATCTGGAACCCGGTTGATCTGGGCTATGCCGCGACGATGATTGCGCATGGTCTTGCCTCGGGCAATGCGACGGCGGAACCTGGGGCGTCCATCCCGATGGGCCGCATCGGCGATGCTGTGCTGGACGACAACAACGAGGCCGCGATGTCCGACCCGTTCACCTATGACGCGTCCAACATCGACGAATTCAAGTCAATCTTCTGATCCCACTCCCCCGGCGGGTCTGCCTGCCGGGGGTCACTTTGCCCAAAGGTCCGTTTCATGCAACCGATCCTGTCGCTGCGCGGCATTTCTAAGTCATTCCCGGGGGTCAAGGCGCTGCAAAACGTCCAGCTTGACCTTTACCCCGGACAGGTCACCGCACTGATTGGCGAAAATGGTGCAGGCAAGTCGACCATCGTCAAGGTGCTGACCGGCATCTACCAGCCCGAGGAAGGCACGATCACGCTGGATGGCCAAAACGTGCAATTTGCCAATGCGCAGGCTGCCACCGATGCCGGTGTGACCGCGATCCATCAGGAAACGGTGCTGTTTGACGAATTAAGCGTCGCGGAAAACATCTGGCTGGGTCATGCGCCGCGCACCCGTTTTGGCCTGATCGATAGGCGGGCGATGCGCAAGGGTGCCCGCGATTTGCTGGCGGGGATCGGATCAACGCTCGACCCTGATCTGCGGTTGGGTGATCTGGGCATCGCGTCGAAACATCTGGTGGCGATCGCGCGGGCTTTGTCCACCGATGCGAGGGTCGTGGTGCTGGATGAACCGACAGCCGCACTCAGCCACAAGGAAATTCACGAACTTTACGATCTGGTTGAAGCGCTCAAGGCGCAGGGCAAGGCGATCCTGTTCATCAGCCATAAATTCGACGAGATTTTCCGCATCGCCGACCGTTACACCGTGTTTCGCGATGGGCAATTCGTCGGCGAGGGTCTGATGCAAGAGATTGGCGAAACCGCCCTTGTCCGCATGATGGTAGGCCGCAGTGTCGACCAGATTTTCCCGACCCGCACACCCAAGATCGGCCCGCCGGTGCTGACTGTCGCGGGCTATGACCACCCCACCGAATTTGCCGATATCCGATTTACCCTGCATGAGGGCGAGATTTTGGGATTTTACGGCCTTGTCGGCGCAGGCCGGTCCGAGGTGATGCAGGCTCTGTTCGGTATCACCACCCCGTCCAAAGGGGGTGTGCGGATCGACGACAAGGTCCGCGTGATCCGGTCCACCCATGACGCGATTGCCGCTGGCATCGTTTATGTGCCCGAAGATCGCGGGCGGCAGGGGGCGATCCGCGGCCTGCCGATTTTCCAAAACATCACCTTGCCGTCGCTTTCGCGCGTCGGGCGGAACGGATTTCTGCGCATGGCCGAGGAATTCAAGCTGGCACGCGATTATACCCAGCGCCTTGATCTGCGCGCCGCCAGTTTGGATCAGGAACTGGGTTTGTTGTCGGGGGGCAACCAGCAAAAGGTGGTGATCGCGAAATGGCTGGCGACGAACCCACGGGTGATTATTCTCGATGAACCGACCAAGGGGATTGATATCGGGTCCAAGGCGGCGGTGCATGAATTCATGGCCGAACTCGCCGCCGAAGGCTTGGCGGTGATCATGGTCAGTTCTGAAATTCCCGAAGTGTTGGGTATGTCCGACCGTGTGATCGTGATGCGCGAAGGCCGGATCGTGGATGAAGTATCAGGCGACGCAATGACCCCCGAAAGGCTGGTCCGCGCCGCCGCAGGCATAGCAGAGGCTGCATGAATATTCTCAAAAACCGTGACGTGCTGCTGGCCTTTGCGCTTGTCCTGCTGATCGGCGGTGTGGCGATGCGCTTTCCAGCCTTCGTCCGGCCCGCCAATCTGGTCAATGTGTTCAACGACACCTCGCCACTGATCCTGTTGGCGATCGGACAGATGATTGTGATCCTGACCAAATGTATTGACCTGTCGGTCGCCGCGAACCTTGCGCTGTGCGGGATGGCGGCGGCGTTGCTGAACGGGATGGGCTTGCCCTTGCCGCTGATCTTGCTGGCAGCGGTGCTGATGGGTGGCGCTTTGGGGGCCGTGAACGGGTTGCTGGTCTGGAAGTTGGGCATCCCGTCCATCGTAGTCACGCTTGGCACGATGACGATCTTTCGCGGTTCTATCTTCCTGATGACCGGTGGCGCATGGGTCAATGCCCATCAGATGAGCGACGGCTTCAAAGCTTTGCCGCGCATGGTGATCCTTGGTTTGCCGGTGATGAGCTGGGTGGCGCTGGCGGCGATCGCGCTGTTTTCAGTAATACTGACGCGCACGCCTTTGGGTCGGTCGTTCTATGCGGTGGGGGGTAATCCGCATGCAGCGGTTTATACCGGCATCGATGTCGGGCGGACCCAGTGTATCGCCTTCATGATCTCAGGCGCGCTGGCGGGGCTGACAGGCTATCTGTGGGTGGCGCGTTATGCGGTGGCCTATGTCGATATTGCGGGGGGATTTGAATTGCAGGTCGTCGCCGCCTGCGTGATCGGCGGCATTGCCATTGTCGGCGGTGCGGGCAGCGTGATCGGTGCGGTGCTGGGGGCGCTGTTTCTAGGGGTCATCAACAATGCCCTGCCGGTGATCGGGATCTCGCCGTTCTGGCAGATGGCGATTTCGGGCAGCGCTATTGTCATCGCGGTGGCGCTCAATGCCACACAGAACCGGCCCAAGGGGCGCATCATTCTGAAAGAGGTGACACCGACATGACCGATACCGCCCCGATCCGCACCGGCCGCGCCATTCCTGATCGGCTCCAATCGCCTGCTGCACGTGCGTTGCGGTCATGGGAATCCATTCTGGTCGCAGTGGCGATTGCAATCTTCATCACCAATTCTTTCACTTCGCCGTTTTTTCTGAATGCGTGGAACCTGTCGGACGCGACCTTCAATTTCACCGAAAAGGCGATGATCGCGTTGGCGATGGCGCTGCTCATTATCTCGGGCGAAATTGATCTGTCGGTCGCCTCGATCATCGCGCTGGCATCGACGGCGATGGGGCTGGCGATGCAGGCGGGGGCCGGCGTGCCGGTGCTGGTGCTGGTGGGGATCGGCACGGGGGTATTGTGTGGCGCGTTCAACGGGTTTCTGGTGGCGGGGCTGGGCCTGCCATCCATCGTCGTGACCATCGGCACGATGAGCCTGTTTCGTGGCATTGCTTACATCGTGCTGGGGGATCGTGCGTTCACCGGATATCCGCCCGGATTTGCCTATTTCGGGCAGGGCTATGTCTGGTGGGTCTTCAGCTTTGAATTAGTGCTATTCACCGTATTGGCGTTGATCTATTGGGCGCTGCTGCATCGCACCAGTTTTGGACGCGCTGTCTATGCCATCGGCAACAACGCGACGGCAGCGCAGTTTTCGGGCATCCGTGTCGCTCGGGTGAAATTCATCCTGTTTTTGCTAACGGGGCTGATGTCGGGTATCGCGGCGGTCTGCCTGACATCAAGGCTGGGATCGACGCGGCCATCCATCGCCACAGGGTT
>PUNR01000121.1 GCA_003551805.1 Loktanella sp. | reverse complement strand
TCAGTCAGCGCGCGTAGGATTTCCTCGGTCGCGAGCGACGAGATGAACGAAAAAACCCGTGCGCCGGTGCGCAGGTGCCCGATCTCGCGCCGATAATTGCGCAGGTTCACCGTGCCGGACAAGAACGCGGTCGGCAGCCCGCCCAAGACGGGAATGCGGTCCATGGCAAAGGCTTCGCCACGCCGCACGAACAGACTGTTATAGGCCGCATCCACAATTCCGATCCGCAGACGGTCCTGATCGGCCATTGGCAATGGCGAACCGTTTATCGCCGCATACCAGTCGGATCGCGACACCAGAGTTTCGGGGGCGATGTTTGCGGCGCTGATCAGCGCTGCCGCACCGGGGTTACGCGCGATGCGCCGCGCTATCGCCTTTGCCAGCGCATCGGGGTTGCGCGTGATGGGGGACGTGCCTGCGCTGTAAAGCGCTAGCAATCCGTCAATCCGGTCCAGATCGCGCAAGATCAGGTCGCGTTCCGCCTGCGTCATCGCTGCCTTCGTGCGGCCGCCCAGTCGTGACAGGCGATGTGACGGCGGCAGCGCATTAAAATAATCGACCAGCGATAGCTGGCCATCACTAAACATGCCGCGCAGCGACAACGACCCTGCCCCTTCTTCGCGGTACCAGATTTCAAGATCGGGGCGGGCCAGCACATCAGCAATGCCATTGTTGTCGATCAGCAGATTGACGGACATCACGACGCCTTGGGCAAAGGCTGCGCCCAACAGCAACCGCTTGGCCACTTCTTCCTGCGACAACTGGCGCACCGAATCGCAATTGGCCAGAAACAGCCGTTCTTTGAGGATCATGCGCCGCATCCCTGTAGTCCTAGAGTGCAATCTGGCGAAACCGTCAAGCGAAGGCAATGTCGCTACCGCGTGACAACCTTTTCTTCATGCCTCGCTGTTAGGGTTGCGGGCGATGAAACATAAACTGCCTTCACAGCATTACCTGATCTGGCCGGACGGGCCGGGGGAATTGCGCCTTTCCGAATTGTTGGGCGCGCTTAGTCATGCGCTTGATACGACCGAAGGGCAGCCATTGGGCCATGCGATCCGTGTCACATGGATTGGCTGTGCCATTGGCGAACGGCTGGGTCTGGCGGGGGATGAACTGCATGATCTTTATTATACGCTGCTGTTAAAAGATCTGGGGTGTTCATCCAATGCCGCGCGGATTTGCCAATTGTATCAGGTAAATGATCAGGTTTTCAAAAACGCGTTCAAACTGGTGGATGGCAGCACAGGGTCTGCTATGCGATTCCTGTTTCAGCACACCGCACCGGGTGGGTCAGTGTTGCGGCGGGCACGCACGCTGGCGCATGTGATGCGCCATGCCGGGCCGATCGTGGATGATCTGATTGTCACGCGCTGCGAACAAGGCGCAGCTATAGCACGCGATATGGGTTTTTCAGACAGGGTCGCGCAGGGCATCCATGCGCTGGACGAACATTGGGATGGGTCAGGAAGGCCCGATCATGTTTCTGGCACGGCCATCCCGCTGGGCGCGCGGATCGCACTAGCAGCGCAGGTTGCGGATGTTTTCATGACACATGGCGGCGTCGGCAATGCCATGGACGAGATTACAGCGCGGCGCGGGATTTGGTTTGACCCGGCCGTCGCCGATGCTGCCTTGGCCGTCCTGCGCGACAAAGCGTTTTTGGCCAGCCTTGCCAGCCCCGATCTGGCCGACATCGTTTTCGCGCATTCTGCAGCCAGTCAGACAATGGGGTTGGACGATGCCGTACTAGACCGCATCATCGCCGGTTTTGCCCGTGTGATCGACGCCAAAAGCCCCTTTACCCGCAACCATTCTGCCAGAGTTGCGACCTACGTGAACCACCTGACCGTTGCATTGGGGTGCAATACCACGACACAGCGTTGGATGCACCGCGCAGCGTTGCTGCACGACATCGGCAAACTGGGGGTGCCGAACCGCATTCTGGACAAGCCGGGCCAGTTGGACGCGACTGAACGGGCTGTCATCGAAGGGCATACGCTGACAGGGCGCAACATTCTGAGCCAGATTACGCTTTTGTCGCAGGTCGGCCATCTGGCGGCGGCACATCATGAACGGCTGGATGGCACGGGCTATCCGTTGCGCCTTAGCGGGGATCAGATCAGCATGGATGTGCGCATTCTTAGCTGTGCCGACATCTATGATGCGCTGGCTGCCGAACGACCGTACAAACCGGCATTCGCACCCGACAAGGTGCGCGCAATCATGGACGGGATGGTTGGTGTTGCGATTGATCCGCAATGCTATGACGCGCTGCGGGATACTTTGCTGGCATGACGCGCGGCAGGCAAACACACCTGCCGCACGATGGTTTTACAGCAACCCGTTGGGCAGCGGCTGTTCATTGGCGGTATTGATCCGCCGGAACCACAGCGTCAACGCCGCCGAGGTCAGCACGATAAACAGCGAATAAAGCGCTGGCACGGCCATGATCCCCTGCGCCTCGGTCCCGCTGAAGGTGAACGCGATGATTGCAATCGCCAAGGGCCCGTTCTGGATACCGGTTTCCAGCGCCACAGTACGCGCATTGCGCGGGTGCAGCCGGAGGAGTTTGGCAAAACCATAGCCAATGGCAAAGCCGAAAAGCCCCAGCGTGATCGCTGCGAAATAAGTGCCCCATGTCGTTGCCAGCAGAAATTCCCAATTCCGCGGAATCCATGACACGATCAGGAACACAATGAACACCAGCGCCAGCAATGATCCGAAAAATTCCGTCACAGCACCGACATTGGCGTTGAACTTGCGCAGCACCATCCCGATGGCGACCGGCACCAGCAGCAGGATCAGTGTCACGATGATATTCTCGCGCGGGATATCAAGATCAAGAGCGCCAGCATAGATCAGCAACACGATCGGGATCAGAATCACGCCAAAAACAGTAGAGGTCACCGTCATCAACACCGACAACGCCAGATTACCTTTGGAAAAATAGGTAAAGATGTTCGACGTCGTGCCCCCCGGCATACAGGCCATAATCAAAATGCCAATCTTGATCGGGTCCGACACCGGCAAGGTCGTCGCCAGCACAAAACCGATCAGCGGCATGAACCCGAATTGCGAAATCACCCCGACGCCCAGACCGTAGGGACGTTTCAGCGCCAGCACAAAATCACGCGGGGTCAGGGATGCGCCCATCCCCAGCATGATTACGAAAATCATCAGTGCCAGAACGGCCTGCTCAAGTGGTCCGACCATCTTACACCTCTGTCTTTACAAAATATTGCATCATGCTGCCTTTGCCTTTTCTTCGGCGCGCAGATCCTTGCGAAGGATCTTGCCCACGTTCGATTTTGGCAGCTCTTCGCGGAATTCCACGAATTTCGGCACTTTGTAACCGGTCAGATGTTCCTTGCAGTAGGCGCGCAGGCTGTCCTTGGTCAGCCCGTCTTCACGCACAACGACGAAAGCTTTCACCGCTTCGCCTGCCGCGCCGTCGGGCACACCGATCACCGCGACTTCGAGCACATCGGGATGGGCCGCGATGACATCCTCGATCTCGTTGGGGTAGACGTTAAAGCCGGACACCAAGATCATATCTTTCTTGCGGTCGACAATGCGGAAGTAGCCGTCAGGTTCCATGATCCCGACATCACCGGTCAGCAACCAGCCGTTCTGAATGGTCTTTGCGGTCTCATCGGGTTTGCGCCAATAGCCCAGCATGATCTGGGGGCCTTTGGCGATCAGCTCTCCCGCCTCGCCTTGCGGCACGTCGGCGCCATCTTCATCTACGCAGCGCACATCGGTAGATGGCAGCGGCACTCCGATGGACCCGTGGCGCACCTTACCGAATGGGTTGAAGGTCAGCACAGGCGAGGATTCAGTCAATCCATAGCCTTCGAGAACCGGTTTGCCGGTCACTTCTTCCCAGCGTTCTGCGACGACCTTTTGCAAGGCCATACCACCGGCAGAGGCGAATTTCAGATGGCGTGGCGGGGTATCCAGAAACCACGTTTCATTGTTCAGCCCGTTGAACAACGTATTCACGCCGCTAAGCCATGTGATCTTGTAGTTTTCGAACGCCCGTTTCAGGTTCGTTAAAGGCCGCGGGTTCGGAATCAGGATGTTGCGGGCACCGATGGAATAAAAGCCAAGGAAATTCACCGTAAATGCAAAGATATGGTAAAGCGGCAAGGCGGTCAGCGCGACCTCTTTGCCTTTTTCCAGATTGGTGATCATCGACATGGTCTGCGCCATGTTCATCAGAATGTTCGCGTGCGACAGCATCGCCCCTTTCGACACGCCCGTTGTGCCGCCGGTGTATTGCAAGCAGGCGACGTCATCTGGTTTGATCGTACTGCGATACGCCTCGATCGCGTTGTGCAGGCTGTCGTGTTTCGCGCGCCCTGCGGCGATTGCATCAGGTAGGCGAATATGCGGGATCGTGACGGGCAGGACCGACTTGTCCCAATGTTTCTGCACCAGACCGACAATCATCCGTGGCAGGCGTGGCAGATACTCAGCCACCCGCGTGACGATGACATTCTTGACCGGATAGGTCTTGACCGCCTCGGCCAGTTTGTCGGCGAACATATCCACGACGACCACCGCTGCAGGTTCGGCATCAGCGAATTGTTTGGCCATCTCCTCGGCGGTATAAAGCGGGTTGACGTTGACCAGCACACAGCCAGCCTTGAACACCGCCATGGCGGCAACCGGATAGGCCAGACAATTCGGCACCTGAACGGCGACCCTGTCGCCTGCTTGCAGCCCCGCGATATCGCGGAAATAGACGGCAAGAGCGTCAGACATTTCATCGGCTTGCCGGAATGTCAGTGTCCCGTTCATGCCGTTTGGCAGGACGGTTGTGAATGCAGGTAAGTCACCATAAACGGCAGCGGTCGAGGTGATGAAATCACCCAGACTGCGATATGCCATGTCATCAATGGTGCTAGGGACAGACTGGCCATATACAGCCGCCCACGGACGGTCATTTCCCAAATTGCTTCCTCCCAAAAGCCGTTTTTTCAAGCCTAGCCAGAATAATCGCTTTGTGAAGCCAGTGATTGATCAAGGACGTTACGTCGTGACACCTGTCAGTCACCCCAAATACATGAAACTGTGTACGTTAACCGGTTATTGGCAATCGGCACCAGAGCTTTGCACAAGGCCGCCCTGTTGACACGAGCAATCGAATCTGGCCTGTCCGCAGATAGTTAAGGTGTGATTAATTTTTCTCGTCAGGCAGAGCTTGGCTTTTTCTTGGTGTTAGCAGGCATGGGCCGGAACACAGTCGCTAAGTATTTGTCTGAATTTAAACATTTGATTTTTGGAAGGCGGGTAGCCGCTGACTGATAGGAATTTGGTACAAAATGAACTATTCAGGCCCCATCCTGATGACCGGCGACCAGATCGCGATGATCTCTGGGCAGCCAACAAATCAAGGCAATCCAGGCGATGCCAATTTCGGCATGGTGATGAACGGCGTCACTGCGTTTGGCGGTGCAAATGATGTTTACCGGCTGGTTTGGCATAACAACACCAACGCCACAGCGACGTTTTTCAATAACGGTCAATGGTGGCGCTTGCAGGAATATAAAGGCACCGGCGATCCAACGCAGGACGAAGACGGATGGTCCAATGTCGGCGGATATAACAACCTGAACCCCAAGAACGATCTTGTCGCTGGTGTGGGTGGCGGCGACGAATACATCGTTCTTGAAGCGACAAACGGCAGGCACGTTCTGTTTGATCTCCGGGGTGGACTGTCTACCAACCCGACACAACTGACCTACCGCGGTTCGGACCAAGAAACGCTTTCAAACCCTGATAACACACCAAGCGAATTCAATTTCGCGACTGCTTATGGCACGAACGCCATCTGCTTTTGCGCTGGCACCTTGATCGAAACCGATCACGGGCCAATCCCGATCGAAAAGTTATCTGTCGGCGATCTGGTCAGAACGCTCGATCACGGCCTGCAACCAGTCCGCTGGATCGGGCGCAACGACG
>PUNR01000027.1 GCA_003551805.1 Loktanella sp. | reverse complement strand
TCTGGGCTATGCCAACATCGGCGGTCTGCTGATGAACATGGGCTTTGGCTATGACAGCGACGAAGGCCGCGCCATGGGTGCTGCGCTGAACGCGATCATGACCGGCGTGTCCTATGCGACATCTGCCGAAATGGCAGGGGAGCTTGGCGCTTTTCCCGGCTATGCCAAGAACGAAAAGCACATGCTGCGCGTGATCCGTAACCACCGGAACGCGGCCTATGGCAAGGCGGACGGCTATGAAGCGCTGGACGTCAAGCCTGTGCCTCTCGACCACGCCAACTGCCCCGATGACCGTCTTGTCGCACTTGCCACAGCCGCGTGGGACGAGGCGCTGCGCCTTGGTGAAAAGCACGGCTATCGCAACGCCCAAGTCAGCGTCATCGCGCCAACCGGCACGATCGGTCTGGTGATGGATTGCGATACAACCGGCATCGAGCCTGATTTCGCATTGGTGAAGTTCAAGAAACTGGCCGGTGGCGGCTATTTCAAGATCATCAACCAGTCTGTGCCGGCAGCCCTTGAAAAGCTCGGCTATGGTTCCGCGCAGATCGAGGAAATCATCGCTTATGCGGTCGGTCACGGATCAATGGGACAGGCGCCAGCGATCAACCACACATCGCTGATCGGGCATGGGTTCGGGCAGGCGGAACTCGACAAGGTCGAAGGTGCGCTGCGGGCAGCATTCGACATCCGGTTCGTGTTCAACCAATGGACCTTGGGCGCTGATTTCTGCACCAAGACGCTGGGCATCCCAGAGGCGAAACTGAACGATCCGACCTTCGATCTGCTGCGCCATCTTGGGTACAGCAAGCAGGATATCGAAGCCGCCAATGACCACGTCTGCGGTACCATGACGCTGGAAGGCGCGCCGTTCCTGAAAGAAGAACATTACAACGTCTTCGACTGCGCCAACCCCTGCGGCAAGAAAGGCAAACGTTACCTTAGCGTTGACAGCCACATCTACATGATGGCGGCAGCGCAGTCCTTCATCTCTGGCGCGATCTCCAAGACGATCAACATGCCCAATGATGCGACGATTGAGGATTGCCAGAAAGCCTATGAACTGTCGTGGTCGCTGGGTGTGAAAGCCAATGCGCTGTATCGTGACGGATCGAAACTGTCGCAGCCCTTGGCATCTGCCTTGGTCGAGGATGATGACGACGCCCGCGAAGTGCTGGAAAGTGGCAACCACCACGAAAAAGCGGCGGTGCTGGCTGAAAAGATCGTCGAAAAGATCATCATTCAAGAAATCCGCAACCGCGAACGCGAAAAGATGCCACAGCGGCGCAAGGGCTATACCCAAAAGGCCATCGTTGGCGGCCACAAGGTCTATCTGCGCACCGGCGAATATGAAAACGGCCAGCTTGGCGAGATTTTCATCGACATGCACAAGGAAGGTGCCGGTTTCCGCGCGATGATGAACAACTTCGCCATCGCGGTGTCGGTCGGCCTGCAATACGGCGTGCCGCTGGACGAATTTGTCGATGCCTTCACCTTCACCAAGTTCGAGCCCGCAGGCATGGTGCAGGGCAACGACAGCATCAAGAATGCGACCTCGATCCTTGATTACATCTTCCGCGAACTTGCTGTCAGCTACCTCGACCGCACCGACCTTGCGCATGTCAAACCCGAAGGCGCATCCTTCGACGATATCGGCCGGGGCGAGGCAGAAGGCGTGTCCAACGTGCGCACGCCAAGCGAAAACGCCGCTTCGCGGTCGTTGGAAGTGCTCAAGCAAATCTCGTCCACCGGATATCTGCGCAAACGGATGCCGCAGGACCTGATGGCACTGCAAACCGCGCCTGCACCCTTGGTTACAGGCACGGCGACCCTGCAAACCCTCGTGGTCGAAGCGACATCTAGCCTGTCTGCGCGCGACAAGGCCAAGATGCAGGGCTACGAGGGTGATCCCTGCGGTGAATGCGGCAACTACACGCTGGTGCGCAACGGCACCTGCATGAAGTGCAACACCTGTGGCGGGACAAGCGGGTGTAGCTAAGCCAGCAAGACAGAACTACAAAAGAAGCGCCGCAACCTTCGGGTTCGCGTCGCTTCTTATTTCCTAAAATACTCCGGGGTGAGACCGGACAAAGTCCGGGCGAGGGGCAGCGCCCCTTACGCCCTCGGAATATCGAAATCCGGCGGGGCCAGCGTGAATCCCGAAAACGCAAATCCCGGCGACACGGTGCAGCCCACCAGTGTCCAGTCACCGGTGGTGCGTGCCGCTTGCCAATGCTGTTCCGGCACGATCAGTTGTGGATATTGACCCTGCGCCAAATCGGGCCCAAGCAGGTGGTCGGTCGCAGGCCCTGCATCATCTGCCGCCAGCGACAGGACCAGCGGCGCGCCAGCATAATAATGCCAGATTTCGACCGCATCGACGCGGTGCCAATGGCTGGCAGCACCGTCTTTCAGTAGGAAATAGATGCAGGTTCCCGCCGGACGGCCCGCATTTTCGGCCACCCAAGTCTGGCGGTAATGGCCCCCTTCGGGATGGGGGGCCAGTTGCAGATGTTCGATGATCTCGTCAGCGGTCATAACCGGACCTCGTAGGGCGGGTTTCAACCCGCCTTACTTCAAGATCGACCGACCGGCATAGGTGGCGGTTTCACCCAGCATTTCCTCGATCCGGATCAGCTGGTTGTATTTTGCCAGACGGTCCGAGCGCGACAGCGATCCGGTCTTGATCTGACCGCAGTTCGTCGCCACTGCCAGATCGGCGATGGTGACATCCTCGGTCTCGCCCGACCGGTGCGACATCACATTGGTATATCGCGCGCGATGCGCCATATCGACCGCTTGCAGGGTTTCGGTCAGGGTGCCGATCTGGTTGACTTTGACCAGCATCGAATTGGCGCAACCGCGCGCGATGCCGTCAGCCAGGCGGGCAGGGTTGGTCACGAACAGGTCGTCACCGACCAGTTGCACCTTGTCGCCGATCATATCGGTCAGCATTTTCCAGCCTTCCCAGTCATCCTCGGACATGCCGTCCTCGATGCTGATGATCGGATAGTCGGATGCCAGCTTCGCCAGATATTCCGCGTTCTGTTGGCTGGTCAGCGATGCGCCTTCGCCCGCCATTTCATATTTGCCACCCTTGTAGTATTCGGTCGCAGCGCAATCGAGTGCCAGATAGATATCCTTGCCCGGCGCATAGCCCGCCTTTTCGATGGATTTCATGATGAAATCCAGCGCTTCGCGGGTCGATCCGATCGCAGGCGCGAAACCGCCCTCATCCCCGATGCTGGTGTTCAGGCCGGCGGCAGAGAGCTCTTTTTTCAGCGTATGGAACACCTCGGCACCCATGCGCACGGCCTCTCGGATGTTTTCTGCAGCCACAGGCATGATCATGAATTCCTGAATGTCGATCGGGTTATCGGCATGTTCGCCGCCGTTGATGATGTTCATCATCGGCACAGGCAGCGTGCGGGCAGATGTGCCGCCGATATAGCGGAACAGCGGCTGGCCGGTGAAATCGGCCGCGGCTTTGGCCACGGCCATCGACACGCCAAGGATGGCATTGGCACCAAGGCGGGATTTGTTCGGCGTACCGTCCAGTTCGATCATCGTCATGTCGATGCCGACCTGTTCGGTGGCGTCAAAGCCAAGGATGGCTTCGGCAATCTCGCCATTCACGGCGGCGACGGCTTCCAGCACGCCTTTGCCCATGTAGCGCGATTTGTCCCCGTCGCGGCGTTCGACCGCTTCATGTGCGCCGGTGGATGCGCCCGATGGCACGGCAGCGCGGCCCATGGTGCCGTCGTCCAGTGTCACGTCAACCTCGACCGTGGGGTTGCCCCGGCTGTCAAGAATTTCGCGGGCGTGAATGTCGATGATTGTGCTCATGGAAAGCTCCTTCAATGCGCTATGTTAGCGGTACCAGTTTTCTATAACGCGGCTTGTGCCGTAAGGGAAGCGCGGTGCAGACGGGCCTCGCGCCAGAGGGTGAAAATGCCTGATGTGATGATGATTGTGGCCCCCAATAGCGTCGCAGCGTCGGGTCGTTCGCCGAACACCGCAAAGCCGATCAGCAGCGCAAAGATCATGCGGCTGTAACGAAAGGATGAAATCACCGCCGCATTGCCTGTCCGCGTCGCAGTGATGATCGACATATAGGATGCGACCCCGATTGCCGCACCGCCGAGCACCAATAACCAGGCACCGGCATCGGGCCGCACCATGGGTTGGCCCTGAAAGATCATCAGCGCGATACTGCCCGGCACCACAAAGGCGATGGCATGCATTCCCAATTGCACGCCGGTCATGCTGACATTCAGCCCGCGCGTCAGCAGATCGCGGCTGGCCAGCGCCAGCATCCCCGCGACTGCCAGCAAAGTGGCAGGGTTGAAACCGTCAAGCCCGGGGCGCACGATCAGCAGAACCCCCGCAAAACCGATGGCAATCGCAAGCCAGCGGCGCCAGCCGATCGCCTGCCCCAGAAACAGACCCGCACCCATCGCAACCACCAATGGCGTGGCCTGAATGACAGCGGATGCCGTGGTCAGCGGGATCAGCGATAGCGCCGTGGCAATCAGGACGGTGCCGGTCACTTCGCACAGGCTGCGCAGCACCACCCATTTGTTCAAAAACTCGGGTTGCCACAGAGGTGTTCCACGCAGCACACACCAGCCCATCATCAGCAAAAGAATACCGGTGCTTATCAGCGCGACTGCCTGTCCAACCGGCAGCACCTGCGACAGGGCCTTGATCGCCGAATCCAGCAACGTGAAACAGAACATCGCCAAGACCATGAAGGCGGCGCCGCGAAGATTGTCCAAAACCTAGTGATCCTTGTTTTTCTTCAGCGGCAGGCCGTACAGTTCCAGTCTGTGCCCCATCAACCGGTAGCCCAGCTTGGCGGCGATCCGTTCCTGCAATTCTTCGATCTCGGGATCGACGAATTCGATCACTTCGCCGGTGTGCATGTCGATCAGGTGGTCGTGGTGGTCACGGTCAGCCGCTTCATAGCGGGCGCGGCCATCGCCGAATTCGTGTTTTTCAAGGATACCCGATTCCTCGAACAATTTGACGGTCCGGTAAACGGTGGCAAGCGATATGCGCGGGTCTACCGCCGAGGCGCGGTGATACAATTCTTCAACATCGGGGTGGTCGGCAGCCGCCTCTAGTACGCCCGCGATCACGCGGCGCTGGTCTGTCAGACGCAGGCCCTGAGCCTCGCAGCGGGAAAGGATCGTGTCGGTCATTGGCGGCCTGAACATGGTTTTTCCCCGTCTTAACGACGCATCCGCCTGCTGGCCAGTCTTGATCGCGCCATCAAAGACCGGGCAGCCTGATCCATGTGCCGCCCAGTTGCCGGATATTGGCCCCCGTGCCGATCTTGAACCGCGCAAGACCGGGGCTGTTTTGCGTATCGACAGACCCCAGATCAAGCCTGTGAAATCCCTGAGCGGCAAAGCCTTTGGCGGCGTTCATAAGAATCTGGTGATGCGCCCCTGCCTTGCGCCCGGCGTCGCTGGTCCAGCCAAGGTGATAGGTCACAACTGGCGGGTGCAGCAAAAACAGCATCGCCGCAACGGGCGTGTCGTGCAGGTAAGCTGTGTGGACCATCACCGCGTCCGGCGCTGTGGCCGCAAAGGCCGGGATCAGCGCATGGGGCAGGGCGCGATAACCTGCCTTTCGCTGCTGCGCCAGATCCGCGTCCAGCAGCCAGCCGTGGTGTTTGGCGGACCACGGCGCAATGTGCAGTGTGCAGGTCGTGGCCTTGCGCCATGTCGCGCGCCATTTGGGGTGCAGCCGTTCGGGGGTGCTGTCATCAAGCCGCAGTTCCGCCACCCATGCACCGGTATGTGTTTGCCGGAACCCTGCCAGCCTGATTGTCGTGTCAGCCTGTTCGGCGTTCAGAAGATGTACACGTGACGCGCGCAGGGCGCGTCTGCGTTCATCTGGTGGGGGAAGCGTTTCCCAAACCGGCCCACGCGTCGCAAAACGCAATCCGAACCGCTGCACCATATACAAAGCCCCACCCCCCG
>PUNR01000249.1 GCA_003551805.1 Loktanella sp. | reverse complement strand
TAATCCTCTAGCGCGGATTTTCCGCGTGACGTGACAAAGATGAAATCTTCGATCCCGGCTGCGCGCGCCTCGTCAATCGCATATTGGATCAGCGGGCGGTCCACCAAAGTCATGATTTCTTTCGGGACCGACTTGGTCGCTGGCAAGAAACGTGTACCTAGCCCTGCAACCGGAAAAACTGCCTTCGTCACCTTACGTTTCATATTCGCACCTTTGATAAATATCCGCGATCTGCATGCTTGGCGCTTATCTGACCATCAAGGCTAGAATAAGTCATTTTTTCAGCTTTCAGTTGCCGGTTACGTCATGGTTGCCCCATGGCTTGCAGCATTGTTTCGATCCGCCCAACGTCTTCCGGGTTGTTCAGTTCCCAAAATTCCCGCCCTTTGGCAGCCACTTCGACGCACAGCATCGGCACGTTGCGTTCCAGAAAACGCAGTTGTTCCAGACCTTCAAGCTGCTCCAAAGGCCCCAGCGGCCAGTCCGCATAGGCACGCAAAGCATCGGGGCGGTACGCGTAGACACCGACGTGATGAAACACCGGCGTCGGTTCATCATCTTCATAGCGGCGACCGGTAAACGGAATCACCTCTTTCGAGAAATAAAGCGCGTTGTGATCGGCCCCGAACACGGCAGTCGTTCCACCAACGCGGCCCTCGCGACGGTCCTGCAACAGCGCGCCCAGCATTGACCCGCCGGTGCGCAGGACAGGCGTCGCGACATGCGCTTGCGGGTTAGCGCGCAAGCCTGCAACCAGATCGCTGATAAACCAGGCAGGGGTCAGTGGCGCATCACCTTGCAGATTGACGACGATGTCATAATCCACGCCCAGATTGTCCAGCGCTTCGGCGCAACGTTCGGTTCCGTTGGCGCAGGTTGTCGCAGTCATCACCACCTCTGCCCCGAAACCTGCGGCGGCATCTGCGATCCGGTTGTCATCAGTCGCCACCACGACACGGTCGACACCATCAACCATCATGGCAGCGTCCCACGAACGACGGATCAGGCTTTTGGCGATACCCGTCGCACCTGTCAGCGTCACCAGCGGTTTGCCGGGATAGCGCGTCGATGCGTAGCGCGCGGGAATGACGATCAGGACCGACATCAGGCAGATTCCAATGTCACGCCAGGCGCAGCCGCGATGAAGAACGGGTTATCATAGCCAGGTTTGCCATAGGTTAATGGCTGATGCGTATCGAACCGCACGACCACACCACCTGCGCCAGCCAACACGGCATGGCCCGCCGCGGTATCCCATTCCATCGTCCGGCCAAGACGCGGGTAAAGATCCGCCTCACCCGTCGCGACAAGACAGAATTTGAGCGATGACCCAGCGCTGGTCATGTCACGGACCTTGTATTTGCCGATGTAATCATCTGTTGCCTGATCGCGGTGCGACTTGGAAGCGACAACCATCAATGCCGAATTGTCAGGAACAGACACTGAAATCGGCCTGATATCGCCAGCCTCGTCCTTGGCAAAAGGCCCTGTTTCTTCGACCGAGCGGCCAGACGCATCAGTATAGAACAAACGGTCGCGCGCGGGGGCGTAGACGATGCCTCGCACGGGCACACCGTCGACGACATAGGCGATATTGACGGTGAAATCCCCACGCCGCTGCACGAATTCCTTGGTACCATCAAGCGGGTCCACGATGAAAAATGCGCTGGCCTCGACCGTATGTGACGCTGCCTGTTCTTCAGTCACAAGCGCCACGTCGGGAAACGCAGCCCGCAACGCCGCGCTGATAACAGCATCTGCAGCTTCGTCTGCGGCGGTGACAGGGCTGTCATCGCTTTTTGCACGCACATCGAAATCGTCGGCGGCGTAGACCTTCATGATCGCATCGCCGGCTTCCAAAGCGGTCTTGCGCATAACCGTGTTCAATCGTTCAAAATCCATCGCAAAGCCCTTTGTTGAATTGGTGCCGTCACTGCCTTATGATTTGCGTTTAAGCATTCGGCAAGGTTGTGATGCCACAGTAGCTTTCAGCATACGTTTTGAATAAAGGTTCCGCATGTTTCGCGCCCCAGAAGTCCGAACCCCTGCACGCGTCTTCTTTGCGATGGCAGAAGTGACCTACCATTCCATCGTGCGCAACCTGCGCAGCGGGCACCGGAACGCTGTGGTAGGCATTATCCTGAACATCCTGCAAAGCCTTGTGATGGTGGCTGTATTTATGGTCATGTTCCTGTTGCTGGGCATGCGCAGCTCGCCGATCCGTGGCGATTTTCTGCTATATGTGATGTCGGGTATTTTCATGTACATGACACATATCAAGACCGTGTCCGCAATTGCCGGCGCGGGAAACCCCGTCGGCGCGATGATGCAGCATGCGCCGATGAACCCGATCATTTCGATCGTCGCATCCGCCCTTTCGACACTGTACCAACAGGTCATCGCTATTTTCGTAATTCTGACGGTTTATCACATCGTCATCACGCCCATTTCGATCCACGACCCGATCACTGCCTTGGGCATGGTGCTGCTGTCGTGGTTATTTGGGGTTGCTGTCGGGATGATTTTTCTGGCGCTGAACCCGTGGATTCCAGATTTTTCGGCAGTGGTGCGGACGCTTTACATGCGCGTCAACATGATTGCCTCTGGGAAAATGTTTCTGGCGAATACCCTGCCGGCAACAACAGTGGCGATGTTTGACTGGAACCCGCTATTTCACATCATCGATCAGGCACGGGGCGCGGCCTTTCTTCATTATAACCCCTTTGTGACGTCGATCACCTATCCGATCTATGTCTCACTTGCGCTGATCATGCTGGGGCTAATGGGCGAGTTTTACACACGCCGCCGCGTTTCTGTCAGCTGGACAGCAGCACGATGATCCGCTCGTGGCGCAGCCGTGCCTGCCAGACCCGGCAAATACCCCACGTCTGTGCAAAAATTGTGTGCTGGCTGTCCTGACTTGCGGTTGCAGCGCCCACAACCCACACCTATATACCCGTGGATCGCCGGAACAGCGCATATGTTCTGTCCGGCCTCATGAAACTTGGCGCGGGTGCCGAAACGGGTTCGCGCTGCTCAAACCGCCTAAACGTAAAGGGATTTGAAAAATGGCCAAAGTGATTGGTATCGACCTCGGGACGACCAACTCTTGTATCGCGATCATGGACGGGTCAAAGCCCCGCGTGATCGAAAACGCCGAGGGCGCGCGCACAACGCCGTCAATCGTTGCGTTCACCGAAGACGAACGTCTTGTCGGTCAGCCCGCCAAGCGGCAGGCAGTGACCAACCCCGAAAACACAATTTTCGCCGTCAAGCGCCTGATCGGGCGCCGTTTTGACGACAGCGATCTTGCCAAAGAGAAAAAGAACATGCCGTTCACCATCGTTGACGGTGGCAATGGCGATGCATGGGTACAGGCGCGCGGCGAGAAATATTCGCCCAGCCAGATCTCTGCCTTCATCCTCGGCAAGATGAAAGAAACCGCTGAAAGCTATCTTGGCGAAGAAGTGACGCAAGCCGTCATCACCGTGCCCGCATATTTCAACGACGCCCAGCGTCAGGCCACCAAGGACGCGGGCAAAATCGCCGGTCTGGAAGTGCTGCGCATCATCAACGAACCGACCGCTGCGGCGCTGGCCTATGGTCTGGACAAGAAAGAAAGCAAAACCATCGCGGTCTATGACCTTGGCGGCGGTACTTTCGACGTGACCATTCTGGAAATCGACGACGGCCTGTTCGAGGTGAAATCCACCAACGGTGACACCTTCCTTGGTGGTGAAGATTTCGACATGCGGATCGTCAACTACCTTGCTGACGAATTCAAAAAGGAAAACGCCGTCGATCTGACCAAGGACAAGATGGCCCTGCAGCGCCTGAAAGAAGCCGCTGAAAAAGCCAAGATCGAACTGTCCTCGTCGTCCAGCACCGAAATCAACCAGCCGTTCATCTCGATGGGGTCGAATGGTCAGCCGCTGCACATGGTCATGAAACTGACCCGCGCCAAGCTGGAAAGCCTTGTGGGCGACCTGATCAAGGCATCGTTGAAGCCTTGCCAAGCCGCGATCAAGGATGCTGGCCTGTCAACATCCGACATCGACGAGGTCGTGCTGGTCGGCGGTATGACCCGCATGCCGAAGGTCAAAGAAGAAGTATCCAAATTCTTCGGCAAGGAACCACATCAGGGTGTGAACCCTGACGAAGTCGTCGCTATGGGTGCCGCCATTCAGGCCGGCGTTCTGCAAGGCGACGTCAAGGATGTGGTCCTGCTCGACGTGACGCCGTTGTCGCTGGGGATCGAAACGCTGGGTGGCGTGTTCACCCGTCTGATCGACCGCAACACGACGATCCCGACGAAAAAGTCTCAGGTCTTTTCAACCGCCGAAGACAATCAGAATGCCGTGACCTTGCGGGTGTTCCAGGGCGAACGCGAAATGGCTGCTGACAACAAGATGTTGGGCCAGTTCAACCTTGAAAACATCCCGCCAGCACCACGCGGTATGCCGCAGATCGAAGTAACCTTCGACATCGACGCCAACGGCATCGTTGAAGTCGGCGCCAAGGACAAAGGCACCGGCAAGGAACAGAAGATCACGATCCAAGCCTCTGGCGGTCTGTCGGATGACGACATCGAAGCAATGGTCAAGGACGCCGAAGCCAACGCAGAGGCCGACAAATCCCGTCGCGAACTGGTTGAAGCGAAGAACCAGGCCGAAAGCCTGATCCACTCGACCGAAAAGTCGATGGAAGAGCATGCAGACAAGGTTGATCCGACCACGATCGAGGCGATCGAACTTGCGATTGCAGCGCTCAAGGATGAACTTGAAGGAAACGACGCTGGCAAGATCAAATCCGGCGTGCAGAACGTGACCGAAGCCGCGATGAAACTGGGCGAAGCCATCTACAAGGCCAGCCAGGAAGAATCCGGCGAGGCAGAGCGCGACACCCCTGCCGCGGATGACGACATTCTGGACGCAGATTTCGAAGATCTGGATGACGACAAGCGTCGCAACTAAAACAGCGTCCGCAGGAAATGGACCGGCCCTACACCGGGCCGGTCTTTTCCGTTCCCAAAGGGAAAAATGATCATGGCAAAACGCGACTATTACGATGTGCTGGGTATCGCCAAAGGGGCGGATGCCGATGCCATCAAAAAGGCCTATCGCCAAAAGGCCAAGGAATTGCACCCCGACCGCAATGCCGACAATCCCAAGGCAGAGGCGCAGTTCAAAGAAGCCAACGAAGCCTACGAGGTGTTGAAAGACGCCAACAAAAAGGCCGCATATGACCGCTACGGCCATGCTGCATTTGAAAACGGCATGGGTGCCAGTGCTGGCGCGCGCGGCGGCGGACAGGGCGACTTTGCCAATGCCTTTTCCGATGTTTTCGACGATCTTTTCGGTGATTTCATGGGCGGGCGCGGTGGCCAGCGTCGTGGTGGCGCGCAACGCGGCAGCGATCTGCGTTATAACCTGCGCATCAACCTCGAAGACGCTTATGCCGGCCTGCAAAAGACGATCAATGTCACTACCGCGGTGTCATGCGGGTCATGCAGCGGCACCGGCGCTGAAGGCGGGTCTGAACCACAGACCTGCCCGACCTGTAGCGGCATGGGCAAGGTCCGTGCACAGCAGGGCTTTTTCACCGTTGAACGCACCTGTCCGACCTGTAACGGCATGGGCCAGACCATCAAGAACCCATGCAAGGTTTGCCACGGCGCTGGCCGCGTTGAAAAAGAAAAATCCTTGTCTGTCAACATTCCCGCAGGCGTCGAAACCGGCACCCGCATCCGCCTAAGCGGTGAGGGAGAGGCTGGCGTGCGCGGCGGCCCCGCAGGTGATCTGTACATTTTCATCGAAGTGAACAGCCATCCCCTGTTTGAACGCGAGGGATTGAACCTGTATTGCCGCGTACCGGTGTCGATCGCGACCGCAGCCCTTGGCGGCGAGATAGAGGTTCCTACAATCGACGGCGGCCGCAGCCGCGTCAAAGTGCCCGAAGGGTCCCAATCAGGCCGCCAGATGCGCCTGCGCAGCAAGGGCATGCCTGCCC
>PUNR01000312.1 GCA_003551805.1 Loktanella sp. | reverse complement strand
GTGAACGCGATCCTTCCCGAAGGCTTTGCCGTGCCAGCCGGTGCCAACCGCCTGCATTTCGCGCCCGAACGGATCAATGTTTACGCCGATGACTGGCGGATCGCGCCGTTGCACGCGGTTGCGACCACTGAACGAAAGGCCGTCTGATGGACAAGGTACAAAACAACAAAGCGTGGTTTCTGGTCCTGCCGGTGCTGGTGCTGGTCGCCTTTTCCGCCGTCATCCCCTTGATGACAGTGGTGAATTATTCGGTACAGGACACATTCGGCAATAACGTATTTTTCTGGGAAGGGCTGGGCTGGTTCAAGGAAGTCCTTACCTCTGACCGTGTGCATGCGGCCTTCGGACGCCAGCTTGCGTTTTCGGGGATCATTCTGGCGATCCAGATTCCGCTGGGCATCGCGATTGCGGTCTGTATGCCCAAACGCGGCTTCTGGGCCTCGGTCTGTCTGGTGCTAATGGCGCTGCCCCTACTGATCCCGTGGAACGTCGTTGGCACGATCTGGCAGATCATGGGCCGCACCGATATCGGGCTGGTGGGCTATACGCTGGACCAGTTCGGGATCACTTGGAACTACGCCCGCAATCCCGTGCATGCGTGGATCATGGTTGTGCTGATGGATGTCTGGCACTGGACCTCGCTGGTGGCGCTTCTGGCTTATGCCGGTCTGCAATCCATCCCGCAGGCCTATTATCAGGCGGCCAAGATCGATCAGGCGAGCCGGTGGAAAGTGTTCCGCTATATCGAATTGCCCAAGATGCAGGGCGTGCTGCTGATCGCGATCCTGCTGCGCTTTATGGACAGTTTCATGATCTATACCGAACCTTTCGTCGTCACCGGTGGTGGCCCCGGATCGGCCACATCATTCCTGTCGATCGATCTGGTGAAAATGGCGCTGGGACAGTTCGACCTTGGACCTGCGGCCGCCTTCAGCATCATGTATTTCCTTGTGATCTTGCTCGTGTCTTGGGTGTTCTACACCGTCATGACCAACCTTGATAAAGCGGAGGGCCGGTAGAATGGTTGCCACATCAGACACTTACACACCAGCTGCGCGCCGGTTCTCGTTACCTAAGGTCCGCGCCCGCCATGTCGTGATGGTCGCCTATCTGTTGTTCATGCTGGTGCCGATCTACTGGCTTGCCAAGATGAGCTTTCAGACCAATCGAGAAATTCTGGGCGGCTTCACCCTTTGGCCGCAGAACCCGACGCTGGACAATTACCGCGTCATTCTGACCGACCGGTCGTGGTATATCGGCTATATCAACTCGATCACTTATGTGGTGATGAACACGGTCCTGTCTCTGGCGGTGGCGCTGCCTGCCGCCTATGCCTTCAGCCGCTACCGGTTTCTGGGCGACAAGCATCTGTTCTTCTGGCTGCTGACGAACCGCATGGCCCCGCCTGCCGTTTTCGCGCTGCCGTTCTTCCAGCTTTATTCGTCGGTGGGCCTGTTCGACACACATATCGCGGTGGCGCTGGCGCATACGCTGTTCAACGTGCCGCTGGCAGTGTGGATCCTCGAAGGCTTCATGCGCGGCGTGCCCAAGGAGATTGACGAGACCGCCTATATTGACGGCTATTCGTTCCCGCGGTTCTTTATCAAGATCTTCATGCCGCTAATCGCCAGCGGCATCGGGGTCGCAGCGTTCTTTTGCTTCATGTTTTCATGGGTGGAGCTGTTGCTGTCCCGCACGCTGACCGCCGTCAATGCACAGCCCATCGCGTCGATCATGACGCGGACGGTATCGGCATCCGGTCTGGACTGGGGCGTGCTGTGCGCGGCTGGTGTCCTGACGATCGTGCCGGGTGCCTTGGTCATCTATTTCGTGCGCAACTACATCGCCAAGGGCTTTGCCCTGGGCCGCGTGTAAGAGAAAGGAAAAAGCTATGTCACTTGCATGGATGGCCTGGACGACACCGACCGCGATCTTCTTTGGCGTGATCGCCTGTCTGCTGCTGATCTTCACGTTTCTGGGGATCAAATACCCCGAAACGCCCCGGCGCGGCATTCTGACAATCGAAACAACGCGCGGTGACCGTTTGTTCATCACGCTGCTGGGGTCGGCCTTTATCAACGCAGGCTGGCTCGCGATGAGTGGGCTGCCGCAATACTGGGCTTTAGGAATTTGCGCGCTTTACGCCTTAGCGGTGTTCCGCTGGGTTTAAGGCCGCGCAAGTAAACGCAAGTTGCGTCGCAGGAGGTGCGACAAATCTTGCAACACGAAAACGACAACTAATCCATGGGAGGATTTATAGAATGAACCGTATCTTGAAGACATCAACAGCGCTTGCCTTGGCGCTATCGGTGACGGGGGTTCCGGCATTTGCCGATATGGACGCCGCCATCGCGTTTCTAGATGAACATATCGGCGATATGTCCGCCCTGACCCGCGAAGAACAAGAAGCAGAAGTGCAATGGTTCATCGACGCGGCAGAGCCTTTCCGCGGCATGACCATCAACGTCGTGTCCGAAACGCTGACAACCCACGAATGGGAAGCCAACGTGCTGGCACCTGCGTTCAGCGCCATGACCGGCATCAACCTGACCCATACGCTGATCAGCGAAGGCGATGTGGTGGAACGTCTGCAAACGCAGCTGCAGACCGGCGAAAACGTTTTTGATATGTACATCAACGACGCCGATCTGATCGGGACGCATTGGCGTTATCAGCAGACCCGCAACCTGACCGACTGGATGGAAGGCGACGGCGCGTCAGTGACCAACCCAGGTCTGGACCTTGACGATTTCATGGGGACCAGCATGGCGACAGGGCCCGATGGCAAGCTTTACCAGCTTCCCGTCCAGCAATTCGCCAACCTTTACTGGTTCCGCCACGATTGGTTCACCGATCCAGAAATCATGGCCGCGTTTGAAGAAGAATACGGCTATCCACTGGGCGTTCCGGTGAACTGGTCCGCTTATGAAGATATCGCTGCCTTCTTTACCGGTCGCGAGATTGATGGTGTGACCGTTTACGGACACATGGATTACGGTCGTCGCGACCCGTCCTTGGGCTGGCGTTTCACCGATGCGTGGCTGTCGATGGCCGGTGCATCCGATCTTGGCCTGCCAAATGGCGTGCCCGTCGATGAATGGGGTCTGCGGGTCAATGAGAACTTCCAGACCGTCGGATCGTGCGTTGCGCGTGGCGGTGCCACCAACAGCCCTGCGGCCGTCTATTCGATTGAGAAATACGTAGACTGGTTGCAGAACTATGCACCACCTGCGGCCAATGGCATGAACTTCTCGGAATCAGGTCCAGTGCCGGCGCAAGGGAACATCGCGCAGCAGATTTTCTGGTACACCGCGTTTACCGCCGACATGGTCGCACCTGACCTGCCGGTGATGAACGAAGACGGCACACCGAAATGGCGCATGGCCCCCAGCCCGCATGGTGCCTATTGGCAGGAAGGCATGAAGGTCGGCTATCAGGATGTGGGTTCCGCGACCTTGCTGGAATCGACGCCAGTTGACCGCGCACAGGCTGCATGGCTTTATGCGCAGTTCATCGCGTCCAAGACAGTGGATGTGGCCAAATCGCATTACGGTCTGACCTTCATCCGCGAATCCACCATCAACCACGACAGCTTTACCGAACGCGCACCGCAACTGGGTGGTCTGGTGGAATTCTACCGTTCGCCAGAGCGTGATCTGTGGACTGACACAGGTTTCAACGTGCCTGACTATCCACGTCTGGCACAACTGTGGTGGCAGAACATCGGTGACGCGTCCTCTGGCGCGCGTACCGCACAGGAAGCCATGGACGCGCTTTGTGCCGAACAGGAAGCCGTGATGGAACGTCTGGGTCGGTCCGGCGTGCAGGGTGAATTCGGTCCTGCCCTGAACGAGGAACAGGATGCAGAGTTCTGGCTGTCAGAGCCCGGCGCACCTTGGCCCGCACTGGACGATGAAAAAGGCGAGCCTGTGACCATCGCCTATGAAGAGCTGATCCGCCGCTGGACGGAATAAGCTAACTGTCAGGGGTGGCCTCCCGCCCCTGATGGACCGCTGGCGAAGTGGCTGACTAGCTGCTTCGCCAGTTTTATGACAGGCTGCCAAGCACAGCAAAGGAGCGACAAGATGGGTTATATTCTGGCACTGGATCAAGGCACGACGTCCAGCCGCGGGATCGTTTTTGGTCCTGACATGAAAATTGTCGCCACTGCACAAGAAGAATTCCCACAGCATTATCCAAAATCAGGATGGGTAGAACATGACCCATCTGATCTGTGGGCCTCGACCGCTGCCACCGCCCGCGCCGCGATTGAAAAGGCAGGGCTGAAGGCCACTGATATCGCCGCCATCGGCATCACCAACCAGCGCGAAACCACGATTGTCTGGGACCGCAAAACCGGCAAACCCATCCACAACGCCATCGTCTGGCAGGACCGCCGCACCGCCGATTTCTGCGCGAAATTGCGCGATGACGGGCACGAGGCGATGATCACCGCCCGCACAGGTCTGATCGTCGATCCGTATTTTTCCGCGACCAAGTTGAAATACATTCTCGATACCGTCGACGGAGCCCGCGACCGCGCCCGCAAGGGCGAACTGGCCTTTGGCACCGTGGACAGCTGGCTGATCTGGAACCTGACAGGCGGGCGCAGCCATGTGACCGATGCAACCAATGCCGCCCGCACGATGTTGTACGACATCCACAAAGGCCGGTGGAGCCAGACGATCTGCGACCTTTTCGATATTCCGCAAGACATGCTGCCGAAAGTGCATGATTGCGCTGCTGATTTCGGCATGACCCGCGCCGATCTGTTCGGCCATGAAATCCCGATCCTTGGCGTCGCGGGCGACCAGCAGGCCGCGACCATCGGACAGGCCTGTTTCCAGCCCGGAATGATGAAATCGACCTATGGCACGGGCTGTTTTGCAGTGCTGAATACGGGCGATGCGCCTGTCACCTCGACCAAGAAACTTCTGACGACGATTGCCTATCAACTGGACGGCAAACCGACCTATGCGCTGGAAGTGTCGATCTTTATCGCGGGCGCGGTGGTGCAGTGGCTGCGCGACGGGATCAAGGTGATCCGTGCCGCCCCCGAAACCCAAGGGCTGGCCGAAACCGCCGATCCGTCACAAGACCTGATCCTTGTGCCCGCTTTCGTGGGGCTGGGCGCACCTTATTGGGCACCAGAGGCACGCGGTGCAATATTCGGCATGACGCGAAATTCAGGCCCTGCGGAATTCGCGCGCGCGGCGCTTGAATCCGTCGGCTACCAGACCCGCGACCTGCTCGAAGCGATGCAGGCTGACTGGAAACGCGACGCGGCAGAGCCATCGTTGCGCGTCGATGGCGGGATGGCTGCGAATGATTACGCAATGCAGTTTCTGTCTGACATCATCGGCGCACCGGTGGACCGCCCGCAGGTGTTGGAAACAACGGCACTGGGGGCTGCGTGGCTGGCGGGGATGCGCGCAGGTGTCTGGCCTGCCATGGATGAATTCGCCAAAGGCTGGGCCATTGACCGCCAGTTCACCGCTGAGATGGGCGCCGATGACCGCGACGCGCGCTATGCCCGCTGGGGCCGTGCCGTGACCGCAGTACTGGGCGTGTGATGATCGCGCCTTTCGGTTTTGCGACAGCAGGGGCTATCCGGTTTGGTCGCGGGATACTGGCCGAGGCTGCCCCCTTTGCTGCGCAATTTACCCGCGTCTTGCTTGTGCGTTCCGCCTCTGTCACGGCGGCGGATGATCTGGTGCGCGACCTGCGGAAATCAGGTGATGTGCTGGAACTGATCGCCAAAGGCGAACCTGACCTGCCCGCGATCGAACACCACCTTATCACAGCCCGCCCCTTTGCCCCCGACTTGATCGTCGCGATCGGCGGCGGCGCGGTGATTGATCTGGGCAAGGCGCTTGCCGCGCTGATCCCTGCCCCACACGGCGCGCTGCGTTATCTTGAGGTGGTGGGCGAAGGCCGACCGCTGGACAAGCCCCCACTGCCCCTGATCGCCATCCCCACAACCGCAGGCACCGGTACCGAAGTCACCCGCAACGCCGTGATCGGTGTGCCGGAAGCGGGGCGCAAGGCTAGCCTGCGTGATCCACGCCTATACCCCATATTGGCGCTGATTGATCCCGATTTATGCCTGTCTTGCCCGCGCGCGGTAATACTCGCCTCTGGTCTT
>PUNR01000143.1 GCA_003551805.1 Loktanella sp. | reverse complement strand
TCGCCCTCTTCAACCGAAAGGCTGACCTGATCCAGCGCCTTGACCCCCGGAAATTCCTTGGTAATCGCGCGCATTTCAAGAAGTGTTGCCATGATCCGCCCTGCCCCCGACGTAACAGATGGGCACCGCTTGGGTGCCGCTAGAACAGGCGGCGCAGGGCAGTCCCCGCGCCGCCATAGTTGGAAGGATTACTCGATCTGGTCGCGGGTGTAGTAACCGCTGTCGATCAGCACAGTGTCCCAGTTGTCCTGTGTCACTGCGACAGGTTCCAGCAGATAGGATGGCACGACCTTGACGCCGTTGTCGTAGGTTTCGGTGTCATTGATTTCAGGCTCGCCGTCATTCAACAATGCCTCGACCATGCCGACGGTGACGCGGGCCAGTTCGCGGGTGTCCTTGAAGATCGTCGAATACTGTTCGCCGTCAACGATTGCCTTGACCGACTGGATTTCTGCATCCTGACCGGACACGATTGGCATTTCCATATTGCCCGACCCGTAGCCCACACCTTTCAGCGACGACAGGATGCCGATCGACAGGCCGTCGTAGGGCGACAATACACCATGCACGCGCGCATCGGTGTAATTGGCGGACAACAGGTTATCCATCCGCGCCTGAGCAACCGACCCGTCCCAACGCAGGGTGCCGACCTCGGACATACCCATCTGGCCAGAGCGGATCACGATATCACCAGCGTCGATCAGCGGCTGCAGCACGCTCATCGCACCGTCGTAGAAGAAATAGGCGTTGTTGTCGTCGGGGCTACCACCGAACAATTCCACATTCCACGGTTTGTCATCAGGGAAACGAGCGTTCAGCCCGTCGACCACAGTCGTTGCCTGCTGCACGCCGACCTTGAAATTGTCAAAGGTCGCGTAATAGCTGACATCGCCGCTTTCGCGGATCAGACGGTCATAGGCCACCACATCGATATCGGCAGCGGCTGCGTTTGCCAGCACATTGGACAAGGTAGTGCCGTCAATTGCCGCGATAACCAGCACATCGACACCTTTGGTGACCATGTTCTCAATCTGGGCCAGCTGGTTGGGAATGTCGTCGTCGGCATATTGCAGATCAACGGTATAGCCTGCGGCCTCGAATTGTTCGACCATGTTGTCGCCATCTGCGATCCAGCGTGCGGATGATTTGGTTGGCATCGAAATACCGACAAAGCCAGCATCCTGCGCAATAGCCTGCGTCGCCAGCGCACCGGCAGCAAAAGCGACCAACGCAGTTGTGGTCATCATGGATTTTAGAATTTTCATCTCGTCCTCCCATGCGCGATATGCCGTTAGGCTCCCCCCAGCGGACGTATCGCGCGATTGTGTTAAGCAGGACGCGACATCTGCCAAAGCCCCTGCGGGCGGGAAGTTGCCGCGTTCCGATATGACAATCAAATGAAAATACAGCTTCTGGATATAGCGTGTTTCATATATCAATTGCGTGTATTGGACGGAAAACAGTCATGGCACCCAGCAAACCTTTTGATCCTTCACCGGCAGCGATGATTCAGCGTGGGTTGCGCCTGCCGCAGCTGCGGCTACTGATCGCGGTGGCCGACATTGGCCAGATATCGGGCGCTGCGGCGCATATCGGCATGACACAACCTGCCGCGTCGCGGATGCTGACGGAACTGGAGCGTGCAACCGGTGCAACGCTTTACGAACGCCATCCGCGCGGCGTGGTGTTGACAGATGCGGGCCATCTGCTGGCACGGCGCGCTCGTACTGCGCTGAACGATCTAGAAACGGCGTTTGATGAAATGCAGATGCTGGCGCAGGGCGCTGGCGGGCTGGTGCGGATCGGTACGGTGACGGGGCCAGGGCTAGAGCTGGTACTGCCGCTGATCCGCGACATGCGCGTCACCTACCCCGACATCAACTTCGAGGTGTTGGTGGATACATCAGACGTGCTTGCTGACGCGCTGTTTGCCCGCCGGATTGATTTTTACATCGGCCGGACCCTGTCAAACGTCAGCCCGCGCGATGTCACCATGACCACAATCGGGATCGAGCCGGTTGCCCTGATCGTGCGCAGCAACCACCCGTTGATGCGCCGACCGAAAGTGACACTGGCCGACACGCTGGTCTTTGACTGGGTCATGCAGGCCCCCGGCGGTTTGCTGCGCCTTGCGGTAGAGGCGTATCTGACCGAACACGGCCACCCGTTGCCGTCACGAACGCTGAGCACATCATCGCTGTTGCTGACGTTGGGGATGATTTCCGACACTGATGTTGTCGCACCGGTCGCGCGGTCGGTCGCCGATATTCTGGTGGCCCGCGACGGGATGAACAGTGCGATCAGTATTCTGGATGTCGGGCATGATATGGCGGTGTCGCCCTATGCCTTGATCTGCCGGCGCGACAGCGACAACACGCCTGTTGTGACGCGGGTTTTGCGCATGCTGCATCACCGGATCGGCACACGGGGGAAGACCGACGAAAGCCCGCGACCATCGCGTTGACGTGATACGTATGACACTTGCACCAGCGCGAGGGCGGCTTTAGTTCAGAGACATGGTTTGGTTTCGTATCTTGATGATTTACAGCCTTGTGCTGGTGATGCTGCCTTTGGGCAGTTTCGCAGCCGTCGCCACATCCGGCCTGCAACCGACACAGGGCATCATTATCGCTGATACCACCTACGTGACCGATATCGCCGAGGTGCAGCAAAAGGTTGCGACCAAGACCAAACGCTGTCGCACAGCCGTTCTTCCCGGCCTCGCCTGCAATGCAGAACTTGTCGTTCAGACACCCGCCTCTGCGTCGGGCGACGAATTGCTGGGCGCAATGGCATTTTTCGACAAAGTGGTTCTGCCTGTCGGCGTGACGACAACGGGCCATCGGGACCCGCCACGGGCCTGCTGATTTTCGCCGCCGCACCTTCACGTGGTGCGTTTTGAATTTCAGCCAACAAGGACCAATCCCATGTTCACACGTCGCCGCTTCTTTGCCGGAGGCTCTGCCCTTGCATTGTCGGCCTGCGGAATGACACCGCAGACCACACCCATGCCGGAAGAGGTTTTCATCCCGCCACCGGAACCAGTCATGCCGCTTTTGCCTGCGCATTACGGGGCCATCATGGACGAACCTTTCCCCATCCCTGCCGTTCCCGAAAACGTCGTACATCCGCGCCTGTGGCGCCAAGAGGTCGACAACCCGTTCCCCGATGACACACCCGGCACGATTGTCGTGGACCCCGATGCCGGATACCTGCACCTGATCGGGCAGAACGGACGTGCCATGCGCTATGGCGCTGGTACCGGCGCTGATGCATTTGCATGGCATGGCAATGCACGGCTGCAATTCTGTCGTAGCTGGCCACGCTGGCGGGTGCCCGAAACCATGATCGCCCGCCAGCCGGAACTGGAACCCTATTCCGTCGCAAATGGCGGTATGGATCCGGGTCCGGGCAATCCGTTGGGTGCCCGCGCACTGTATCTGTTCCAGAATGGCGAAGACACGCTCTACCGCATTCATGGTGCCTGCGAACCAGAATATCTGGGCAAGGCCGTATCTTCAGGCTGTGTGCGCCTGCTCGACCACGACGTCATCGACCTGCACGAACGTGTGCAGCATGGTGTCACTATTCGCGTTTTGCGGTCACACAAGCCTGCGGCCTTTGCGGCGGTCTACTGAAAACTTGGCCTCGGGGCGATGATCGCCGCCCTGAGGCAACCCGCGGACCGGAAGTAACCTAAAGTTGAAATGCCGCGCATCAGTCGGCAATAAGCCGCCAAACGGCTTTTCATTGCAGGATAGCCATTATTTTAGATCAAAAAGCACCTGCTTTGTGCGGTTCTACGATATAATCGTTCGCCTTGGCGCCTGACATGGGATCAACCGCAAGGATGTCAGATCAAGCTGCCGTTTGGTCAGCCCAACATTCCCTTGCCTTTCAAAAATCTGCGCCTGAGAGTTGTGCATCCGCTCATGATGCGCGGCTCAATCGATCTGCGGTTCAGGGGCTTGCGCCCCACCCGCCAGAGGTCAAAGGGAGATTCTCATGACACTTAAAACAATTCTGAAGGCCAGCAGCGCCTTGGTTCTGTTATCGGCCATCGCGGCAAATGCGCAAGCGACGCATCCCGAAACCGGCGAAACGCTGGCCGAGGTGCAGACCTTTACTTATCGCGTGCTGGACGAACATTCATCTGTCGATCCACAAGTGGTCGAGGATGTGACTGGTTCAGAAGTGGTCCGCGACTTGTTTGAAGGACTGATGAACCAAGATGCGAACGGTGATCTTGTCCCAGGTGTCGCAACCGGATTTGAAGTGTCCGATGATGGGCTGACATACACATTCACGCTGCGTGACAACGCCCGCTGGTCCAACGGTGAACCAGTGCTAGCCAGCGATTTCGTCTTCGCGTGGAAGCGCGCCGTTGATCCTGCACTTGCCTCTGAATACGCATGGTTCATGGAACTGATGTCGATCGAAAACGCCGCTGCGATCATCGCAGGCGAGATGGACATGGATGAATTGGGCGTCGCCGCCCCTGACGATCAGACCTTTGTTGTGACCCTGTCGCAGCCCCTGCCCTATTTCGCGCAGATGACGACGCATGCGACCACGTTCCCCGTGCATCCCGCCACGATCGAAGCGCATGGCGACGCGTGGACCCGCCCCGAAAACATCGTATCCAACGGTGCCTATATCCTGCGCGAACACGTCCCGCAGGAACGTCTGGTGCGCGTGCGCAACGAAAACTATTGGGACAATGAAAACACGATCATCGATGAAGTTACATCGCTGGTCATCAACGACGTCAATCAGGGCCTGACCCGTTATCTGGCAGGCGAGCTTGACCGGACAGAGGTGCCTCCGGGGCAGTTCCAGCGTCTATCCGCAGAATACCCCGATCAGGCGATCAGCATTCCGCGCCTGTGTTCCTATTACTATAACTTTAACCTGTCCGAAGGCGGGCCAGAAGCATTGCAGGACGTGCGCGTGCGTCAGGCGATGAATTTGGCCGTGAACCGCGATGTCATCGTGAACAACGTGCTGGGCGCGGGACAGACAGCAGCCTACAACTTTACCCCCGTACTGACCGCCGGATTTGAACTGCCCGAACTGCCCATCGCCGACATGACGCAGGAAGAACGCAACGCGATGGCAGTCGAACTGATCACAGAAGCCGGGTACGGCATCGGTGGCCAGCCGCTGAGCATCGAATTGCTATACAACACGGACGAAGCGCACCGGAACATCGCCGTCGCCCTTGGCCAGATGTGGCAGCAGACGCTGGGCATCCAGACGACGCTGGCCAATCAGGAATGGCAGACCTTCCTGCAGACGCGCGGCAACCAGAACTTTGAAATGGCGCGCGGTGCATGGTGTGGCGATTACAACGAAGCCTCGACCTTCCTTGATCTTGTCACCACCGAATCCGGCTATAACGATGCGAAATATTCCAACGCCGAGGTTGATCAGTTGATGGCCGACGCCAAGACCGCAGAAGACCCGCAGCCGAACTATACCCGCGTGGAAGAGATCATCTCCGAAGAAGTGCCGCTGATCCCGATCTACCACTATGCCGACGGCTATATGTTCAACCCCGCCCTGCGTGGCTGGCCGGTCGAGAACGTCGAACAGAACTGGTATAGCCGCGAACTTTACATCGTCGCTGCTGACTAAGACAACGCCGATGCGTGAAACCTGCGCCCCTGATACAGGGCGCAGGTAACCCATCTGCTTCCAGACAGGACTTTCCATGTTCAACTTCGTGCTCAAGCGGCTCGCGATTGCGGTGCCGACGATCCTTATCCTGATCGTTTTGTCGTTCATGCTCATGTTTGCAGCCCCCGGCGGCCCGTTCACCAGTGAACGCCCGCTGCCGCCGCAAGTGCTGGCCAATCTTGAAGCGCGTTATGGGCTGGATCAGCCCTATTGGAAGCAGATGTATGATTATGTGGTGAATGTTGTCACCCGTTTCGATTTCGGCCCATCCTTTCAATACCGCGACCGGACAGTGAATGACGTCATCCGGCAAGGCTTTCCGGTCACGCTGACCTATGGTTTCTGGTCCTTCCTTGTCGCCGTGATCGTCGGCGTATCGCTGGGCGTGGTTGCCGCAATCAAGCATAATACATGGGCCGATTACCTTGCCGTTGGCATTACTGTCGGCGCGCAGGTGCTGCCGAATTTTGTGATGGCGC
>PUNR01000240.1 GCA_003551805.1 Loktanella sp. | reverse complement strand
CAAGGTCCGCACCCAACGGGCCGAGGTGATCGGACTGTTGGCAGAATATGGCGGCAGTGATTTGCTTTGCTATCGCGCGCCTGCGCCCGACGCTTTGGTTGCACGGCAGGCGCAGCACTGGGACCCGCTTTTGGACTGGGCAGCGCGTGATCTGGGCGCAACTTTGGTGGTGGGGCAGGGGGTCATGCATGTCGCGCAACGGCCTGAAACAATGGCATTGTTCTCGCGTGAACTGGATGCTTTCGATGATTTCGCGCTTGCTGCCGCGCATGATCTGATCAGCTTGTCGGGGTCGCTTGTTCTGGCGCTTGCCGTAACGCGTGGTCGTCTGCCTGCTTCGCAAGCATGGGAACTGTCCCGCGTTGATGAAGACTGGCAGATCGCACAATGGGGTGCCGACGAAGACGCCGCCGCCGCGGCAGAGATCAAGCGCAACGCTTTTCTGCATGCCGAAACATTCTATCATCTGTCACGCGGTCATCTGCCGCAGCACTGATCTGTGCATTTGACCTGTAAATTGCCTATTTTCAAAGCATTCGCCTTTTAAACCGCGCGGGTTTTACTTGACCTGATGGCGTTTCATCGGACAGTCTGTGCAAACTCGGTCAAAGGCTGGGCCTTTGCGAAAGTGGGCGTTCTTCGGGACGGAATAAAAATTGGCTGCCGCCTTGTGTGGCAGAAACTCAGGAAGAGGTAAAAATGACAAAAACCGTATTTATCGGCGCGCTGGCCGTTGCTGGCCTGACCGCTGGTGTCGCATCTGCTGCGACGCTGGATGACGTTGTAGCGCGCGGGTCGCTGAAGTGCGGCTCGAACGAAGGTTTGGCCGGTTTCGCTGCCCCCGATGCCAATGGCGTCTGGGAAGGTTTCGATGTGGCATTGTGCCGTGCGATTGCTGCCGCTGTTCTGGGTGACGGACAATCCGTCGAATTCGTGCCGCTGACCAGCCAGACCCGTTTCACGGCACTTGCTGCTGGTGAAGTTGACGTGCTGGTCCGTAACTCGACCTGGACATTCACGCGCGATACCGACCTTGCGCTCGATTTCCCGGGCATCAACTACTACGATGGTCAAGGCTTCATGGTGCCACGCGCATTGGGCGTGACATCTGCGTCCGAACTTGATGGCGCGACTGTCTGTATCCAGACCGGTACAACAACAGAACTGAACTTGGCCGATTACTTCCGCGCCAATGGCATCAGCTACGAGCCGGTCCCGGTGGCAACAAACGCCGAAGGTCAGCAGCAGTATCTTGCCGGTGCCTGTGACGTCTACACCACCGACGTGTCCGGTCTGGCCGCGACCCGCGCTACTTTTGAAGCGCCCGGCGATCACGTGATCCTGCCAGAAGTCGTTTCCAAAGAACCACTGGGCCCCGCAGTGCGCCACGGTGACAACAACTGGGGCGATATCGTTCGCTGGACACTTCATGCGTTGATCGCTGCAGAAGAATATGGCGTGACCATGGAAAACGTTGCCGAACTGGCCGCAGCGCCAACCGACAACCCCGAAGTGAACCGCTTGCTGGGCACCGAAGGTGAACTGGGTGCGATGATCGGTCTGGACAACGACTGGGCTGTGCGCGCAATTTCCGTCGCAGGTAACTATGGCGAAATCTTCGAAGCGAACATCGGTGAATCCACTTCTGTTGGCCTTGCCCGCGGTCTGAACGCGCAGTGGACCGAAGGCGGTCTGATGTATGGCGGTCCATTCCGTTAATCGCTGATCACTTGGGGTCCGGCATTGGCCGGGCCCCTTTTTGTATCCAATACCCCGATATGCTGAACTTTGGTTTACAAGACTATTCTTGTGCCCCTGTTGCTGTATCCAAATCGAGGACTGCGCATGGCAGACATTTCTGATCAACCGCGCCAGAATTTCCGCATTGGCATGCTTTTATATGATGCGCGGTACCGGTCGCTGACTATTCAGGTGATCGCCGCGATCCTGATCATGCTGTTTCTGGTCAGATTGGTGGATAACACCGTTACCAATCTGGCGGCTGTGGGCAAAGATATCCGTTTCAATTTCCTGTGGTCCACCGCGGGCTATGATATCAATCAACAACTGATCCCGTTTACATCGCAAGACACCCATGCGCGCGCCGCTTTGGTGGGCATCCTCAACACGCTGTTGGTGGCTTTTCTGGGCTGTATTCTGGCGACGGTGATCGGCGTCTTTGCGGGTGTACTGCGCTTGTCCAAAAACTGGCTGGTTGCTCGTGTGATGACGGTTTACGTCGAATGCATGCGCAATACGCCGCTGCTGATCTGGATTCTGATCGTTTTCGCAGTAATGACCGAAGCAACGCCGCAGCCCGCGCAATTCCGCGAAGGTGGCACGGCATCAATGATCCTGTGGGACAGTGTCGCGATTTCAAATCGTGGCGTGTTCATGCCGCGCCCGATTTGGGGTGACGGGGCCGGGATCGTCATGGCGATCCTTGGTTTGTCGATCATCGGTATTTTCGTGCTGCGCTATGTGGCCCGCAAACGTCAGGAAGACACCGGCCAGCAATTGCCGGTACTGCCGTTGTCTTTGGCGCTGCTGATCTTGCCCGTGACCTTGGCATTCTTTGCACTGGGGCGCCCTATCGACCTTGATTATCCGGTTTTGGGCGGGTTCAACTTTCAAGGCGGCTTGCAGGTCCGCAATTCGTTTATCGCCCTGTGGCTGGCCCTGTCGCTTTACACATCCGCCTTCATCGCAGAGATCGTCCGCTCCGGTATCCTTGCCGTTTCGAAAGGCCAGACAGAAGCTGCATTTGCCCTAGGCATGCAGCCAAACCGCACGATGCAGCTGATTATCCTGCCACAGGCGCTGCGGGTGATCGTTCCGCCGCTGATTTCGCAATTCCTGAACTTGACCAAGAATTCATCGCTGGCGCTGGCTGTCGGGTATATGGACGCGCGGTCGACCCTGGGCGGAATTACCGTGAACCAGACAGGGCGAGAGTTAGAGGGGATTTTGCTGCTTGGCATATTCTATCTGATCACCAGTCTGATCATTTCCTCGGCCATGAATTTCTACAATTCCGGCGTCAAGCTGAAGGAGCGCTGAGATGAGCAGAAACGACAACATCGCTTATGTCCGCACAGACATGCTTCCCGAAGCAGCGCCGCCCCCTGGCACTGCCGGTCTGGGCAAGTGGCTGCGTGAAAACCTGTTCGCGGGGCCGTTCAACACGGCAATGACAATCCTTGCCATCTACGTCGTCTGGTCGATTTTGTCGTCCTCGGTGCCGTGGATGTATAACGGGATCTGGAACGCCAGTTCGCTTAGCGAATGCCGCGAAATCCGCGACGCACGCGGTCTGGAAAGCGCGGCTTGCTGGGCCGTTATCAACGAACGCTGGCTACAGATGCTGTTCGGCTTCTACCCAACCGACAACCCGCTGCTGGCCCGCCTTTTCTATGCCGACGAACTTGAAGCTGCTGGCGGCGCAGAAGTTGTCTTTGGCGGTGGTATCACCGTCACACAACGTGTCGCCTTCATTTCGGCAATGAAAGACGACCTGAACAATTCAACATTGTTCTTCTTTGGCTACTGGCGGCCTTTGGCGGCGCTGGCCTTGCTGGTCGTGGCGGTGGCACCGGTGCTGTATTCCAACCTTCCCCGCGCGTTGCTGGTGTTCTCGTTGGCCTACCCTTTCATCGCCTTCTTTTTGTTGTGGGGCGGGTCGGTCTGGTTGCCGGTGCTGGTGGCATTGGGCCTTGTTGCCACAGTGCTTGCCGGACGCTTTGCTGCCGGTTTCATCGGCAGTTTGGGCGGCTTTTTTGTCGGGCTGATCGTGTTCCTGCTGTTTTTCATGAACCCGCTGGGCATTGATGGTCTGTTTCCGTTGCTGCCAAAACTGCGCGGGATGCTGGACGGCGCCATGCCATGGGGCCTGCCGTATATTTCATCTGAAAATTTTGGCGGCTTCATGTTGGCGATCATCATCGGGACATCCGGGATCGTGCTGTCGCTGCCATTGGGCATTGCGCTGGCCTTGGGGCGGCAATCCAACATGCCTTTGATCAAATGGGTCTGCGTGTCGTTTATCGAGGTGATCCGCGGTGTGCCGTTGATCGTCTGGCTGTTCACGGCATCGACCTTGCTGAACTATTTTCTGCCCCCCGGCACGACGTTTGACCTGCTACTGCGAGTCATCATCATGGTCACGCTTTTTGCCTCTGCTTATCTGGCAGAGGTCGTGCGCGGCGGTTTGGCGGCTTTGCCCACCGGGCAATACGAGGCGGCGAGTTCGCTGGGGCTGGATTACTGGAAATCCATGCGGTTGATTATCCTGCCGCAAGCGCTGAAAATTTCGATCCCGGGTATCGTGAACACCTTTATCGGTCTGTTCAAGGACACCACGCTGGTTGTGTTCATCGGTCTGCGTGACCCGCTGGGCCTGACTAATGCGATCCGTGCGACCAGTGAATGGAACGGTATTTACTGGGAACTTTATATCTTTGTGGGGGCGCTGTTCTTCGTGTTCTGTTTCTTCATGTCCCGTTATTCAATGTATCTGGAGCGTCGTCTCCGCACCGATCACCGCTAAGGAGAGTCTGTCATGGCTGAAGTTCAACTGGATACCGCTGGCATTCCGCGGGTTGCGGCCAATGTCTCTGACGAGGTGGCCATCGAAATCCGCAATATGAATAAATGGTACGGCACCTTTCATGTGCTGCGCGATATCGACCTGACGGTGCAGCGCGGTGAACGGATCGTGGTTGCAGGCCCGTCGGGGTCCGGCAAATCGACGCTGATCCGCTGCATCAATGCGCTAGAGGAACATCAGCAGGGGAAAATCACTGTGGATGGCACGGTTTTGTCATCCGACCTGAAAAACGTGGACCGGATCAGGTCCGAGGTCGGGATGGTGTTCCAGCATTTCAACCTGTTCCCGCATCTGACCATTTTGGAAAACTGCACATTGGCGCCGATCTGGGTGCGCAAAATCCCTAAGCGCGAGGCCGAGGAAATCGCGATGCATTTCCTGACCAAGGTAAAAATCCCCGAACAGGCGTTGAAATATCCCGGGCAATTGTCTGGTGGCCAGCAGCAGCGCGTCGCTATTGCGCGGTCATTGTGCATGCGACCCCGCATCATGTTGTTTGACGAACCGACATCCGCACTTGACCCCGAAATGATCAAGGAAGTGCTGGACACGATGGTCAGCCTTGCCGAAGACGGCATGACGATGATCTGCGTGACCCACGAAATGGGCTTTGCCCGTCAGGTCGCGAACCGCGTTATTTTCATGGATCAGGGCCAGATTGTAGAACAGAACGAACCCGAAGAGTTCTTTAACAACCCCAAATCCGAACGGACCAAACTGTTCCTGAGCCAGATTTTGGGCCACTAAGGCCGAACAGGTTTACTGCTGGCGGGTGGATGCAGGTCCCCCGTCAGAAAAGCCCGGCTTCTTTGGCGATCATTGCTGCTTGTGTCCGGTTGTGTGCGTTCAGCTTGCGGTAAAGTGTTTTCATATGCAGCTTGATTGTTGGTTCGGACAGGTCAAAGTCGCGGGCGATTTCCTTGTTGGATTTGCCTTCGCACAATCCCTGTAACATCTGTAATTCGCGTTTTGACAGCCTTTCGGCCAAGGGGTGTTTGTCGGGCGGTTCCGTACCAGCGGTCATAAAATCGATTGGTGCATATTGTTCGCCCATCGCCATGAACCGCACGGCATTGACCAGACGTTTTGCAGGTAGTGTCTTTGGCAAAAAACCTGCGGCCCCGAGCGCGAGCGCTTCTTCGGCAACTTCGCGTGATGCAAGCCCTGACATCAGCGCAACGCGCTGATCTGGCCCCAAGGCTATGACGCGTTTTAGGCCTTCAAGCCCGTTCATACCGGGCATCGCATAGTCCAGCAGCACCAGATCGAACGGGCCCTGTTTTTCAATACACAAAAGCGCATCATCCAGATCCGAGGCAGCAATCGCCTCGACCCCGCCTTCGGCGGTCATGAATGAAACGAGTGTATCGCGCAAAAGGTCGTGGTCGTCTGCAATCAAGACACGCATACGCATTCACCCTAATCAGCTATGCGTTGACCCTACCGCCTTTGCGATGACCCTGACAAGCAATCTTGGATCGACCGGTTTTTGTAAAATTGCGTTGAACAGTCCCCGATGGTCGCCCGCTGCGTCAGGCAGGGCAGAAACAAGCAGCACAGGCATATT
>PUNR01000280.1 GCA_003551805.1 Loktanella sp. | reverse complement strand
TTGGCCGGCGATTCGGTCGACAACGTGCCGGGCGCGCCGGGGATCGGGATCAAGACTGCGGCCCTGCTGATCAATGAATTCGGCGATCTGGAAAGCTTGCTGGACCGCGCAGGCGAGATCAAGCAACCCAAACGCCGCGAAACGCTGGTGGATAACCGTGCGCAGATCGAGCTGTCCAAGAAGCTGGTGCAGCTTGATTGTGATATGGCACTGGATTTCGGTCTGGATGATCTGGAAATCCGCCCGCCCGAAACTGATGTGCTGTTGGCGTTTCTGGCCGAGATGGAATTCCGCACTGTCACCAAACGCATCGCCGACAAGCTTGGTGTCGATGCGCCGGTGATCGAAACGACCGCACCCGTTGCCAGCAGCGCCATGCCCGAAGTCGTGCCTTTTGACCCCGACAGCTATGAATGCGTGCGTGATGCTGCCGCCCTTCAGGTCTGGATCGACCGGATTTACGAGGCCGGGTACGTTGCCGTCGATACCGAAACCACCGCGCTGGATGAAATGCGCGCCGATCTGGTCGGTATCTCGCTTTGCGTCACGGCAGGGCAGGCGTGTTACATTCCGCTGGCACATAAGGCGGGGTCGGATGATCTGTTCGGGTCAGACGAACGGGCCGACGGGCAGATGACGGTGGACGAATGCCTCGCCCTGCTCAAACCCGTGCTGGAGGATGCAAGCATCCTGAAAATCGGGCAGAACATGAAATACGATGCCAAGATTTTCGCGCTGCTGGACATCAACATGGCCCCCATCGACGACACGATGCTGATGTCTTACGCGATGCATGCGGGCCTGCATAACCATGGCATGGATGTGCTGTCCGAACGCTATCTGGGCCACACGCCAATCCCGATCAAGCCACTGCTGGGAAGTGGCAAATCTGCCATTACCTTTGACCGCGTGCCTGTCGCAGAGGCTGTGAAATATGCAGCCGAAGATGCCGACGTCACCCTGCGCTTGTGGCAAATGTTCAAGCCGCAATTGCACCAGTCGCGTGTAACGACTGTGTATGAAACGCTCGAACGGCCGCTGGTGCCGGTTCTGGCGCAGATGGAAATGCATGGCATCAAGGTCGACCGCGATACGCTGTCGCGGATGTCCAACGCCTTTGCTCAGAAAATGGCCGGGCTCGAGGATGAGATCCAGCAAATGGCAGGGCGCCCGTTCAATGTCGGATCGCCGAAACAATTGGGCGAGATCCTGTTTGACGACCTTAGCCTTGCGATGCCCGATGGCAAAACACCTGCCAAAGGCAAAACCGGTGCCTATTCGACCGGTGCCGATGTGCTGGAAGACCTTGCCACGATCCACGACCTGCCGCGTCGCATTCTGGACTGGCGGCAATTGGCGAAACTGAAGTCAACCTATACCGATGCGCTGCAAACCCATATCAACCCCGATACAGGCCGCGTGCATACGTCCTATTCCATCGCAGGGGCGATCACTGGACGGCTGGCGTCCACCGATCCGAACCTGCAAAACATCCCGATCCGGTCGGAAGAGGGGCGGCGCATCCGTGAAGCCTTTGTCGCGGACACGGGCAATGTCATCGTCAGCCTCGACTACAGCCAGATCGAATTGCGTATCCTTGCCCATATCGCCGGCATCGACGCGCTGAAACAAGCCTTCCTCGACGGCATCGACATTCATGCGATGACAGCGTCCGAAATGTTCGATGTGCCGCTGGACCAGATGACGCCGGATATCCGCCGTCAGGCCAAGGCGATCAATTTCGGGGTGATCTACGGCATTTCCGGCTTTGGCCTTGCCCGTAACCTGCGTATTCCGCGCAGCGATGCGCAGGGGTTTATCGACCGCTATTTCGAACGCTTCCCCGGCATCCGCAAATATATGGACGATACCGTCGCCTTTGCGAAAGATCACGGCTACGTCCAGACATTGTTTGGCCGCCGGATCAACACGCCTGAAATCAACGCCAAAGGCCCGCAGGCCGGTTTCGCCAAACGCGCCGCGATCAACGCACCGATCCAAGGTACCGCCGCCGATGTGATCCGCCGTGCGATGATCCGTATGCCAGTTGCCATCGCCGACCTGCCCGCAAAAATGCTGCTGCAAGTGCATGACGAACTGATCTTCGAAGTCGATGCAAACGCCGCCGAAGACCTGATCGCCGCCGCGCGTCAGGTGATGGAAAACGCCAGCGACCCTGCGGTCAAACTTGATGTCAAACTGGCAGTCGATGCAGGCCAAGGCCCCAACTGGGCCAAGGCCCACTAAAAAAGGCGCCGGTCAATTCCGGCGCCCCCCTTCTTATTTCTCCAAATACTCCCGCGCGGCGCGCTCCGCCGCGCAAGCGGCGGATCAGTTCACCGCCTTAGCATCCACCAGATTGGCTTGCATCTTCTCACCAGCGGCAATCGCGATCCGGCGGGGTTTCAGCGCCTCGGGTACTTCGCGGATCAGGTCGATATGCAGCATGCCGTTTTCATGCAGCGCACCTGTGACCTGCACATGATCGGCCAGATGGAACCGGCGCTCAAACGCGCGGGTGGCAATGCCGCGATGCAGGAATTTGCGTTCTGCATCATCCTCGGCTTTGCGGGCGGTGACGTGCAGGGCACGGTCTTTCACCTCGATCGCCAGTTCGTCAGCGGCAAATCCAGCGGCAGCAATCGATATCCGCCAGCCGTCATCGGCAGTCTTTTCGATGTTATAAGGGGGATAGGAATTCTGGCCCACATCTGTGGCCAGCGCCCGGTCCAGCAAATCGGCAATTTGGTCAAAGCCGACAGTGGCGCGGTAAAGTGGTGTCAAATCGAAACTACGCATTTTGGTCATCCTTTTTCTCAAGCGATAACATATGGTTGGCCTTCCGTTATCGGACAGGCCGGTGATGCGGGGCCCGTGATTGGCACCCCGATGTGCCATATATTGGAAAGCAAAACCGCGGTTTCAAGACCCTAGTCGACGGTGATGAATTTCGCCCCGATATTGTTCCGCTCGCCTAGCGTGATCACACGCTGCACACCCCCCAATCGCGGTGGCGCAGCGGCAAAATGTGCCAGCAGCACATGCAGCGGCCCTTCCAGCGACGTGCCAAGCGCCACTTTCTGCCCATCCACCTGCGCCATAGCCGATACAACGGATGCAATTCGTGCCTCGCCATCGCGCATGGTGAACACAGGCGACCCGCTGGACCCGAAATCGACATCGCAGGTCAGCACGATCACGCCGGTCTGGCGACCGAGTACAGTGCACATCTCTTGCAGGCTTGCGGCGTCTTCCCGGCCACGGCCATAGGACACAACGCCGACCTCGTCGCCAGCCAGCGGACGGTCAGCGATCGGATAAGGTTGCAGGCGCGCTTCGCGGATCGGGCGGTCAAGTTCCAGCACCGCAATATCCATTGCCACGGCTGCGGCATCTGTCGTGTCGCCGCGATGCGCATAACCCGGATGCCCGACTGCACGCAGCACATTGCGTGTGGCCATGGCGCGCCCGTCGCGCAGACCGGCGCGAAACGAAAACCTGTCCGGCGTGACCAGTGACCCGTCATGATCGTATAGACAATGTGCCGCCGTCAGGATCAGGCGTTCGCGGATCAGGGCGGCGGTGCAAAACCCTTTGCCCGCGATATCAAGCCTGCCCACAGCCTCCCAGCCGGTGCTGGCCTGCCGTGTCTGCAACGGCACCAGATCGCTTTGCGCCAGCGCAGGCAAGGCGCCGACCAGCGCTATCACCGCTGCAAGAAAGATCTGGCGCATCTGATATCCTCTGCCTGACAGACGCAGGATACACAGGACACCCCGCATAGGCTAGCGCAGGATCGGCACTTGCGGTGCGGTCTTGCCGGGTGCGGTTAGCGCAGGTGGCTGCGGCCCGCCCGTCGCCCAATCCAGCAGCTCGACCGTATGGACAATCGGCACATCCGTGCCGCTGCCGATCTGCATCATGCAGCCGATATTGCCTGCGGCGATGATATCGGGCGTCAGCGCCTCTATCGTCTTGACCTTGCGTGCCTTCAGTTCCTTGGAAATCACCGGCTGCATCAGGTTATAGGTGCCTGCCGACCCACAGCAAAGATGGCTGTCGGCGGGTTCCAGCACGGTAAACCCTGCCTTTTTCAGCAAGTCCTTTGGAAAGGTTTTGATCTTCTGCCCGTGCTGCAACGAACAGGCAGCGTGATAGGCGACCTTCGTGCCTTTGTCTTCGCCTGAGGGCAGATCAAGCTTCATCAGCACCTCGGATACATCCATGGCAATCGCGCTGACCCGCGCCGCATCGGCAGCAAGCGGTTCATTGCGGAACATATGCCCGTAATCCTTGACCGTGGTGCCACAGCCAGAAGTATTAATGACAATCGCATCCAAACCGCCCTGATCCATCTCGCGCACCCAGGCGCGGATATTGGCGGCGGCGGCGGCATGGCTTTCGGTTTCCTTGCCCATGTGATGGGTCAGTGCGCCACAACAGCCCGCACCTTCGGCCACGACGACTTCCGCACCAAAACGCGTCAGCAGCCGGATCGTGGCATCGTTGATATCGGTGTTCAGCGCCTTTTGCGCACAGCCGGTCATCAGCGCGACACGCATCTTTTTATCCGCCACCGCAAAGGTCTGCGGATCATCGTTGCGGCTGACGGGTGGAATGGTCCGTGGTGCCATCTCCAGCATCGCGCGCAGGCGCGCATCGGGCATGAACCGCGCGAATGGCCGCCCGATCTTGGCCCCCAACAGCGCCAGCCGGAACCGCATTGGGTAAGGCAGGATCTGCGCCAAAATCCAGCGCAAGGCGCGGTCCGACCAAGGCCGGTTGTAATTCTTTTCAATATAGGCGCGGGCCTGATCGACCAGATGCATGTAATGAACACCGGACGGACAGGTGGTCATGCAGGCCAAGCATGACAGGCAACGGTCGATATGTTTGACTGTCTTGGCGTCAGGAATGCGGTCGTTTTCAAGCATATCCTTGATCAGGTAAATCCGGCCCCGCGGGCTGTCCAACTCATCGCCCAAAATCTGATAGGTCGGACAGGTCGCCGTGCAAAACCCGCAATGGACACAAGACCGCAGGATCTGGTTCGCCCGCTGGATGTTGGGGTCTTGTAATTGCTCTGGTGTAAAATGTGTCTGCATTAGCCCATCATCCCCGGATTAAATATCCCGCGCGGATCAAACTTTGCCCGCAATCCAGCGGCCAGCGCTGCGATTGGTGCAGGCTCGGGCTGGAACACCGGCACATCTGCCGTGCCACGGACCAAGGTCGCGTGACCCGCAAAATCGCCCAGCCGCGCGCGTAGATCACCATCACACAGCAACCAGACAAGGCCACCAGCCCAATCATAGATCACGCCACGCGCACCCGCCTTAGCCACAAGGGCTGGCGCATCGGATGGTTTGACAGACAACCGCCAGACATCACCGGGCTTATCGGCAAAAGCCGCCACATCGCGGATCGCAGCCCATATGGTTGCATCATCTTCAATCGCCACCGCACCAAACGGCGCCAGCACGCCTGCCAAGGCCTTTGCGCGGTAATCGACTGACGCTGCAAACCCTTCCAACCGCAACATCGTGCGGCCTGCCGCCGGATCATGTGCGGCACCTGTCACCTCGAAAGGCGACGACATCGCCGCTGCCATCGCGGCAACGGCCCTGGCATCATCCAGCCCTTGCAACACAAGCGTCACTTGCGTTTCAACGTTGGGCATCACTTTCAGAGATACTTCGGTCAAAACACCCAGCGTGCCGTAAGACCCCGTCATCAACTTGACCAGATCGTAGCCCGTGACATTCTTCATAACGCGGCCACCGTTTTTGATGATCTGCCCGGCACCATCAACGAACCGCACACCCAACATGAAATCACGACAGGCGCCGACAGCAATCCGGCGCGGACCGGACACATTGGCCGCAACCATGCCGCCAATCGTAGGCTCGCCAGTGGTGCCCAGCAAAACGCGGTGATCCATCGGTTCAAACGCCAGCCGCTGGTTTTCGGCGGCCAGTGCCGCTTCGATCTCGGCCAACGGCGTGCCCGCCCTGGCCACCAGCGTCAATGCGCCGGGTTCATATAGCGTGATCCCAGTCATCCCCGCCAACGACAGCGCTGCCCCGGTGCTGCGCCCCACAGGGCGCGTCCCGCCGCCCACAATCCGCAACGGGCCCGTCGCTGTAACAACCATCTGCGCCAGCGCGTCTTCAGTCTCAGGTG
>PUNR01000364.1 GCA_003551805.1 Loktanella sp. | reverse complement strand
GGTATCCGGCCCGACCGGCCTGAAACCGGCTATGGCTGGCTGTCACTGCATACCGCCCCAACTGCCGGTTTTGCCGGCGTGCCGCAGCCGTTGCTGGGTTTTGTCGAAAAGCCCGATAGCGTCACAGCACAAGCCCTTTTCGACAGCGGTACGCACCTTTGGAACGCTGGGATATTCCTGTTTTCGACAGATGCGATCCTTGCTGCCTTTGCGACGCATCAACCTGACCTGTTTGCCGCAGTGTCTCAGGCAATCGCCTTGGCACAAAAAGACCTTGGCTTTCTGCGCCTTGACCCTACAGCTTGGGCAGAATGCGATGCGATTTCAATTGATTACGCGGTCATGGAAAAGGCCGATAACCTAAGTGTGGTGCCCTATGGCGGTGCATGGTCCGATCTGGGCGGTTGGGATGCTGTCTGGCGTGAATCGCCGTCGGATCATGCGGGCGTGGTCACCGCTGGTCCGGCCCGTGCCATCGACTGCACCAACAGCCTGCTGCGCGCGGAGGACAGCCAGCAACAGCTTGTCGGGATCGGTCTGAACGATCTGATCGTCGTCGCCATGCCCGATGCGGTGCTTGTTGCGCATAAGGACCGTGCGCAGGATGTGAAACAGGCCGTGGCACTGCTGAAACAACACGGCGCTGTGCAAGCTGAAACCCTGCCGCGCGATTACCGGCCTTGGGGGTGGTTTGAAAGCCTCGCTTTCGGCGGGCGGTTTCAGGTCAAGCGGATTCACGTGCATCCGGGGGGGGCTCTTTCGCTGCAAAGCCACCATCACCGGTCGGAACACTGGATCGTGGTCAGCGGTACTGCCAAAGTGACCATTAACGACGAGGTCAAACTGCTCAGCGAGAACGAGTCCGTCTATGTCCCGCTTGGGGCCGTTCACAGGCTCGAAAACCCCGGCAAGGTTCCCATGGTCCTGATCGAGGTGCAGACCGGCGGTTATTTGGGCGAGGATGACATCATTCGCTATGACGACATCTATGCCCGAAACGCCGTGGCTGACGGGTAGGGCGTTTCTAGAGGGCAACCGCCGTTTATTCGGATGCCGCGTTTAGTCCAGCGCCATCGCAAAGCGGACGCCGATTGTTTCCAGCCCCGGATTGATGCGGCCAAGATCGGCATTTGAACGGTGGTCGGCGAGCACTGTCACGCTGGCACCATTGTCGAAGGCATAGCCGACACCAAGTGCGCCGCGAAATTCCAGCGGCCCGCCAAGGTCGGGGCCGTCGCCTTGAATATAAAAGCCCGGCATGAACGACAGTTCGACGAAGAATGGCCCTTCAATCACGTTCTGTGTTGTCCATTTCGCGCCTGCGCCAAGCCAAAGGTCACCGTCGCTGGTTGCACTTGCCCCGATGACCGGCTGAAACGCGCCATAGCTGCGTGCCAGATCATAGGTGGCATAGATTTCGTTGCTGATATTGTCGGATTGGAAATAGGTATCGCTGATCTGCAACGCAGCCCGCGCGGGTGCGTCGCGCAGCTGGTAACAGCCCGTGGCACATTCGTTCAGATAGGTATCGGTCAGACCGACGATAAAGAAAATGACTGCGAAAGTACCGTCCATTTTGTGTTCCTATGTGTCAGGGTCCAGCAGGCCAAGCCCGCGCAGATAGATGCCGATGCCGGTTTCCAGCAAATCATCGGGGGGGAAAGGGCTGGTGCGCCCGGGATTGCCGCGCGCGAAAAGTTCCACCACACCATGCGACATTGCCCAGATATGGGCGCTGAACATCTGCGCAGGCGGGCGTTTGTCGGCGGGGATGTGCTGGCTCAGGGCAGCGGCGGCCTTTTCCAGCACACCCATGGCGCGGGTCGCCACGGCATGCAGATCGGCGCTGTGGTTGATCGAGACGCCGGATTCGAACATCGCGATGTAATGGCCGGGATAGCGGCGCGCAAAAGCGAGGTAAGCACGGCCTGTGGCCGAAAACGCCGCAAGCGCAGACGGCTGGCCACCTGCATATGCGTGATCCATCAGATCGGCGAAGATGGCATAGCCTTCTTGTGCCGCGGCGGCGATCAGATCTTCGCGGCCAGCGAAATGGCGATAGACAGCGGCGGGGGTCACGCCTGCTTCGCGTGCGGCCTCGGACAGGGTGAAACCGGTTGGCCCGCGCTTTTCGATCAGATCAAGGCAGGCGTTGACCAGCGCTTCGCGCAGATTGCCGTGGTGGTAGCCTTGTTTAGACATGCCAGAGATCGGGACCACCGGCGATCAAGGGATCGGTTTCACCTAAAGCATCCTTATCTTTGCGCGTGTAATCAAGCGCTTGCAGGACGGACCGGATCACATTCACGCGCGCGCGCAGTTTGTCATCGGCGCGCACCACCGTCCACGGTGCTTGCGGCAGATGCGTACGGTCCAGCGTTTCGCGGATCGCGGCAGAATACTCGTCCCAGAGCGCCAGACCATCGACATCAATCCGGCTGAGTTTCCATTGTTTGAGTGGGTCTTGTTCGCGGTCCATAAAACGGCGCAACTGCGTGGCCCGCCCGACGTTGAGCCAGATCTTGAACAGCGTGATCCCTTCTTTGGCAAGCATATCTTCGAATTCTGGCACCTGTGAAAACCAGTTTTCGCGCTGCTGCGGGGTGCAAAAGCCGAAAACATGTTCGACAACACCGCGGTTATACCAGCTGCGGTCAAAGATCGTGATTTCACCTTTGGCGGGCAGATGCGCGATGTAGCGCTGGAAATACCATTGTGCGGCCTCTGTCTCGGTCGGTTTGGGCAGGGCGACCAGTTTCGCGCCACGCGGGTTCAGGTTTTCGCGAAACCGCGAGATTGCGCCACCTTTACCGGCGGCATCGCGCCCTTCAAACACCACAACGATCCGCTGGCCGGTGTCGCGGACCCATGCCTGCATGCGCACCAGTTCGATCTGTAACTGGTCGATCGTTTTGTTGTAGTCGCTTCTGTCCCAACGGCTGTCATAGGGAAAGCTGGGGTTGGCGATATCGGATTTCTTGGCCCCTGTGATCAGATCGCGGATATCCTGCGGGGCGTCGTCGTTGAAATAGCGGCTGATTGCGCCGTCGAACGGTAGGTCCATCACACTTTTCCCCAAATGTTGCGCGATCACTATGGGGGGTGGGCGTGGCTAGCGCAATCCGGCGCGCGCGGCGGCGCGGTCAATCGCGGCAATCGCTTCGGGTTCGTCGCTGTGATGCGGCTGGTGGCCGATACCTTCCAGACGGGTAAGATTGACGGTCGGCGCGATCTTTATCAGCTCCTCGGCATGGACATGGATCGGCACGGTGTTGTCGGCGGTGCCGTGGACCACCTCGATCGGGATGGTCAGTTGCGGATAAAGCGCTGTCATCTCGACCACGAAGGGCCGCAGGGTGTTCACCTGACGTGCATTGGCACGGAAGGTCCGTTCACGCAGGGCCAGTTCGCCACCGAGATGGTCGATATACCCCGGTGGCGGTGATTGCGGGGCAAAGGTTTCAGCGACCACATTTTCAACGGTGCGCTGCGGGGTGAAAGCGCTGATCAGTGGGATCACCAGACCACCGCCCAAAGCGCTGCCATTCACCGAATAATATGCGCCCAGATCACCCGGCCACGGCATCGACACGCCGCCAAAGGTCACAAGGGCCGATGCGTTGGTCGGGTCATCCATGCGCAGGCCGGTTGTACCCCATGCCATTGCAACGATCCCGCCAAAGCTGTGTCCGACGACGACCGGATCTTTGATGCCCAGCGCGGTGGCAGCTTCACGCAGCATGGCGACCTGATCATCGGGGCTTTCCCCTTGGGTCGCGAAAGGGCCGGTGGCAATCCCCGGCGCGCGGTCGGTATAGCCCAAACCGGGGCGGTCAAACGCCGTCACGCGGTAGCGGTCGGTCAGTTGATCCATCAACGAAAAGGTATAATCACGCAGATTGCCGCCCGCGCCATGCAGCAAGATCACATCAGGGCCATTGCCTGCCTGTACATAATGCACACGCCCGCCTGCGACATTCACAAATTCGCCGACGGGGGGGAATGCGGCCTCGGCCCGTTCGGTGCGCGTGTTTGCGGTGCAGGCAGTCAGCAAAGCGCCAAGCCCCAAGGCGATTGCGGTGTATGTCAGGGCTTTAAGTGCCAATTTTGTCCAACTCGTAATAGGTGGTCTGGTAGATCTCGTTAATCCAGTTGCCATATAGAAGGTGCGCGTGACTGCGCCAGCGGTTTTGCGGCGTCTTCAACGGATCGTTATCGGGGTAATAATTGGCAGGTATGTTGATCGGCGTACCGTTGGCGATATCGCGGTCATATTCCTGCTTCAGCGTGCCGGTGTCGTATTCAAAATGATTAAAGATATAAAGCGCGCGATGCGCGATATCTTCGACCACGGCAGGACCGGCCTCTTCACTGGTGATCAGTGTGGTCAGTCCCGGCACGGCGTCGATTTCATCTTGGCGCATTTCGGTCCAGCGGCTGACGGGGATCACGCAGTCGTCTGAAAACCCGCGCAGATAGGGAGAGCTGGGTTCCTTGTTCTGGTGCCGCAGACAGCCGAACAATTTCTGGTCCAGCAGATGTTTGCGCACGCCGTGAAAGTAATTGATCATTGCCATGCCGCCCCAGCAGACGCCGAGGGTGGAATGGACATGGGTCTGGGTCCAGTCAAAGACTTGCGTCAGCTCGTCCCAATAGGTGACGTCCTGAAACGGCAGATGTTCGATCGGCGCACCGGTGATAATCAGCCCGTCGAATTTTTCGTCGCGGACATCACTGAAGGGTTTGTAAAACTCCTCCATATGTTCGGCGGCGGTGTTGCGGGTCTGGTGTTCGGACATGCGGATCAGGGAAAATTCGATCTGCAACGGGGTTGCCCCGATCAGGCGCGCAAACTGGTTTTCTGTCTGGATTTTCTTGGGCATCAGGTTCAACAGCGCGATCCGCAACGGGCGGATATCCTGACGTGCGGCGGTGACTTCATCCAGCACCATGACGCCTTCTTTGGACAAGACATCATAGGCGGGCAGGGCGATGGGCAGTTTGATCGGCATAAGCGTTATCCTGACGTGAACGGATCAGATAGGCGGCCTAGCCCTGCTTCTCAAGGGCGTGGGCTATCATGTCGATAAAGCCTTGGGCATCGCGCACTAAGGCGACATCATCTTGCGCCACGGTGATCCCCCAGCGGTCTGCCATTGCCTTGTAACGCGGCTGGCGGTGCGCCAGCGCCTTGGCAAAGGCCCAACGGATGAAATCATCAGGGTCCACGGCATCGGGGGCTTTGTTGAATTCCGTCAGATAGGCTTGCCACGTCGCGAGCAGGAACACCGGGTCATAGGACATCGGTTTGGGTTCGCGGTCAAAGCGGCGGATCAGTTCGGCGGTATGCGCGTCAGTGCCTTCGATCCAGACCATCAACGTCTTGGACGCAAGATCAGTCATGATCGGGTCTTCGGGGTTGTTCACATCAACCCATTCACAGATCGACCCGCCGGTATCGCAGATGAAATGAGGATACTGGTACAGATCATGCGACCGTTCGATGAAATGGCCGGTGTCGTGCAAGGCTGCAACCTCGGCCTTTTGGAACTGGTCTTGCCGGCGGGTATATTCGTCCCACGGTAGCCCGCCTTTGGCCGGATCACCCGGTTTGCCAAGATATGACGACATCGGGCGCAGGTCGTTGAACGAAATGTTGGAGCCGATATAAATACTGTCACTGCGCAAAAGGTCGCGCAGGAACGGCACTTTCATCGCCTCGCGTTTGGCGTTGTCAGCGATGTATTCGCCCATGTAACGCGTGCCGATCCGGTAATCGATAGAGTAGTGAAACCAGTCACCTGTCTGGCGCAGCATGCTGGATAGATAAGTTTTGCCCAAGCCCGACATAGCGAACAGCAGGACGCGTTTTTGCGGCGCGTTGCGCCAGTCTGATGCGGATGTGTAAATCATGCGCCTTGGGTAATGCTGCGCGCTGCGATCTGCCAGCAGTTTTTGCAGCAGGCTGCGGATGCGGCTGCGCCGCAGCAGGGGCCCCGCCCCTGACCCCGGGAGTATTTTGGGAAATAAGAAGGTGGGCGGGGTGTCAGGCGCCCCGCCATATCCAGCCGCCACCCAGAATGCGGGTGGATTCGGTGTCATAGAACACACAAGCCTGTCCCGGCGATACGCCTTGTTCGGCGACCAGAAGTTCGACCTCTGCCTGTGTGTCGCTGATGGGGCGCAGGATTGCAT
>PUNR01000402.1 GCA_003551805.1 Loktanella sp. | reverse complement strand
GTGCTGCGCCAGTTCGAAATGCAGGGCGTGTTTCCGCTGAATGAAAGCGTCGGCATCGGCCGGTCGCGTGACAAGCTGCGGTCGATGCAATTGCTGGCGCGTGACGGCATCGGCCTGCCGGTCACGACCTTCGCCCATGATCCTCGCCAGACCGACGAGGTGCTGAAACTTGCCGGTGGCGCACCCGTGGTCATCAAGCTGCTAGAAGGCACGCAGGGCATCGGCGTGGTTTTGGCCGATACCGATCGTTCCGCAAAATCCGTGGTCGAGGCGTTCCGCGGCGCGGGCGTGAACATCCTGCTGCAGGAATTCATCAAAGAGGCAGGCGGCACCGATATCCGCGCCATCGTCGTCGGCGGCAAGGTTGTCGCTGCGATGAAACGCACCGGTGCCGAAGGCGAATTCCGGTCCAACCTGCACCGCGGCGGGTCCGCGCAGGTGATCAAACTGTCCCCCGAAGAACGGTCCACCGCGATCCGGTCGGCCAAGGCGATGGGGCTGAACGTCTGCGGTGTGGATATGCTGCGCGCGAACCACGGCCCGGTGGTAATGGAAGTCAATTCATCCCCTGGTCTGGAAGGCGTGGAAAAAGCGACAGGGCTGGATATCGCCGGAAAGATCATTGAATATATTGAAAAGAACGCCAAACCCAACGCCACCAAGACCAAAGGCAAAGGATGAAATCACGCCCCCCGTTTACGATTGCCGGCGAAGAGGTTGCAGCCGGCACCCGCAGGACCGTCAATATCCCCGTCAGCACCTTGTCCGACTACACGCCTGTGACATTGTCTGCCCATGTGGTCCACGGGCGTAGCGATGGGCCCACAGTATTCATCAGCGCCGGTATTCACGGGGACGAGGTGATTGGCGTCGAAATCGTCCGCCGCCTGTTGCGCACCGGCACGCTGAAGAACGTGGCAGGCACGCTTATCGTGGTGCCGATCGTAAACACATTCGGGTTCCTGAACCATTCGCGCTATCTGCCTGATCGACGCGATCTGAACCGCTGTTTTCCCGGCTCCCCCAACGGCTCGCTCGCGTCGCGCCTTGCGCATATCTTCATGACCGAGATTGTCGAACGCTGCGTTCTGGGTATCGACCTGCATTCCGCCGCGATCCACCGCACGAACCTGCCGCAGGTCCGCGTATCGGGAAAGAATCCCGAAACCATGCGCCTTGCCCGCGTGTTTGGCGCGCCGGTAATCCTGACCTCTGCTTTGCGCGACGGCAGTCTGCGGCTGGAGGCTAAGAAGAAAGGCGTCGATGTCCTGCTTTACGAAGCGGGCGAGGGGATGCGCTTTGACGAAATGTCCGTGCGTGCGGGGCTTGCGGGGATATTGCGGGTGCTCAAAGACGTCGGTCTTTTGCCCAAGGCAGGCATCGCTGCCGCGAAGGCACAGCCTTTGGTCTGTTCCAGCAGTTCATGGGTGCGCGCCCCCGCGGGCGGCCTGCTGCGCATGTTCAAGGCCGAAGGCGATGTGGTGGCTGTGGACGATCTGGTCGCCGCCATCTCTGACCCTTTCGGCGGCGGCGAGATCGAGGTGCGCACGGCCTATGCCGGCATCATCGTCGGCCGCGCGGTTATGCCTATCGTGCATGAAGGCGATGCCTTGTTCCACGTCGCCGCCGTCAAATCCGCCGATGCAGCCGAGGCAGCAGTGGGCGATCTGGCCGCACAACTGGAAGAAGCGCCCCTGTTTGACGAAGACGAAATCATCTGAACCGGTTGCCTGTGCTTCTCTTTTCCGGAAATACTCCGGGGTGACACCGGATTTATCCGGGGGAGGGGCAGAGCCCCTTTGCTACGCTTCCTGCGACGCAAGAACCTCTAAAAAAGCATCCCCAAAGCGTTCGGCGTGCCGATCGCCGATCAGGCGGGTCAGGCTGCTGATGTCGGCGTTGCGCAATTGCGCGACCTTGGCCAGCATCGACGCCGAACAGGTCATCGGCTTGTCAGCGCCATGTGGCCCGCGCAGCAGGGTGTTCTGCGCAGCCAGCAGGCGGTCGTAGATCAGCCCTTCGTCCCTGCCTGCCAGTTTGCGGCGGCTGGGGTGCAGGTTTTCAGCCTCGCCCGCGATCACCTCTATAAACGCGCGGCCATAGCTTTCCAGTTTCTTGGCGCCGACCCCGCCGATATGCGCCATGTCATCCAGTGTCGCGGGCCGTTTTTCCGCCATCTCGATCAGGGTCTTGTCGTTGAAGATAATATAGGCTGGCACGCCTGCCTGTTCTGCCAGAAACCGCCGTTTTGCCTTTAGCGCGGACAACAGCGGCGCGTCGTCTTCGCTGACCAAAGTGTGCACTTTCGGGCCACTGCCCTTGGCGGCTGTGATCGTATCGCGGCGCAGCATGATCTGCGCCTCGCCGCGCAGGATCGGGCGGGCGTGGTCGGTCATGCGCAACGCACCATGCCTGTCGCGGTCGGGGCGCAACAGGTCATGGCCCATCATCTGCCGAAAAATCGCCTGCCATTGACGGCGGTCATATTCCTTGCCGACGCCATAGGTCGGCAGGCTGTCATGGCCGCGGGCCTTGATCTTGTCGGTGGGCTGCCCCAGCAGAATGTCGATCAGATGGCCTGCGCCGAAATATTCCTCGGTCCGCAGGGCCGCAGACAAGGCCATACGTACGGGAGTGGTGGCATCGAACACCTCGGCGGGTTTGTCGCAAAGGTCGCAATTGCCGCAAGCTTCGCTGGTTTCACCGAAGTAGGTCAGCAAGGTCTGACGGCGGCAATGCAACGCCTCTGCCAGACCTAGAAGCGCGTTCAACCGGCCATGATCTGCGGCCCGCCTGTCAGCGGGGGCCAGTCCTTCGTCGATCTGCTGGCGGCGATAGCGGATGTCGTCGGGGCCAAACAGCGTCAGGGTTTCCGCAGGTGCCCCATCACGACCCGCGCGGCCGATTTCCTGATAGTAGGACTCGATGGATTTGGGCAGATCGGCATGCGCAACCCAACGGATATCGGGTTTGTCGATGCCCATGCCAAAGGCGACCGTGGCGCAGACGATCAGGCCATCTTCCTGCTGGAACCGGCGTTCGACGATGCGCCTGTCCTCGGCCTCCATCCCGCCGTGGTAGTGGCAAGACAGATGGCCTGCGTCCGCCAACGCGCGGGCAAGGGTTTCTGTCTTGGCGCGGGTGCCGGTATAGACGATGCCGGACTGCCCCTTGCGGGCGGCGGCAAAGGTCAGGATCTGCTGGCGTGGCCCGTCCTTTGACGCAAATGCAAGGTGGATATTGGGCCGGTCAAAGCCGTGCAGAAACGTCGCAGGTTGCTGGCCTGCGAAAAGTTTCTGAATAATCTCGGCCTGCGTTTCGGCATCCGCAGTGGCGGTAAATGCAGCAAGCGGTACGTCCAGCGCCTCGCGCAATTCGCCGATGCGCAGGTAATCTGGGCGGAAATCGTGGCCCCATTGGCTGACGCAATGCGCTTCGTCCACGGCGATCAGGCTGACACCGGCGCGGTGCAGCATCTGGGTGGTTCCGGCGGCAGATAGGCGTTCGGGCGCCATGTAAAGCAATTTCAGCGTGCCCGCCTCAAGCTCTGCCCAGACGGCATCGGTTTCTTCTTCTGTATTGCCCGATGTCAGCGCACCCGCGCTGACCCCTGCCTCGCGCAGGCCGCGAACCTGATCGCGCATCAAGGCGATCAGCGGGGAAATTACCACTGTCACGCCATGGCGCATCAGCGCAGGAAGCTGGAAACACAGGGATTTACCACCACCGGTGGGCATGATGGCCAGTGTGTTCTGACCGGATGCAACAGCCTCCACAATCTCTTGCTGGCCGGGCCGGAAGGCGTCAAAGCCAAAGACATCGCGCAAAAGCGTGGCAGCGGGCATATAGGGAACCTGTATCTGGAATTTCGTAACGCCAGCCACAATCCCATAACGCGATTCGGTGAACAACCCGTTGCCGTCCGAAACATGCAAAAGGCCGCTTCTGTTTCCAGAAGCGGCCCATCCGACAGGGAGATGTCAGAGCTTAGCGGTTAACGCGGAAGATTTCCGATGCAACGACTTCGCCGTCTACTTTCAGAACTGCGACCACGTCACGGCGCACGGGGGCACCGGTGTTGATGCGGACGTCAGCGTTGGCGCCAGCACGCACGTTTTGTGTGCCGATCAGTGTGCCTTCTGCGCCTGTCAGGATGTCATAGATTTCGACGACGCCATCGGCTTCTGCGCGGACAAGGCCCAGATCGACGGTGCTGCCGCTGCTTTGGGCGCGGGGCAGTTCGAAGTAGCTGGTTGCAGATGCTACGGATGCAGTGGATGCGAGTGTGATTGCTGCAATTGCGAATGCTTTGATGGACATGATATTATTTCCTTATCAATTACTTGACGGCGTTGCGCCGCTTTGAGGGTTCAGTCTGGCAACGCATTTTATCGCTGCCGGTGACACTCAGATCGGGTAGTTTCGTGCATTCGGAAAGGGCAAACGCGTTCACGAAACCGTTGTGAAAAGTGATCGATTTTTGTGCTTGAAAATGGACAAGACCGCTACGTTGCCGGTTTGTGTGCAAATGCGCACCAATTCGATATGCAATCTGTGCGGCCCGGCAAAGAGCATCATGTCGTTTTGACCGAGTTTCAAAACAATCGATCACAAATTTTGGCGGCGGTCAGAAAGATATTTTTTCTTTGTTTCCAACCGCTCGCGCCGCTGTGATCGGATTGCACGGCAAACACCACCTGTGGGGCAGTGAATTGGCCCGCACCAGACGGACTGCGCCCGTTGTCATTGCGCCAAACTGCCCTTAACCCTGTCGCGGAGGGAGCATCACATGGGCGAAATCATTCTGGTCCGGCACGGTCAGGCCAATTCATCTGCACAAGACGAGGCCGGTTATGACAAGCTGTCCGATCTGGGGCATCAGCAGGCGCGTTGGCTGGGGGATTACCTGCGCGACCGCGAGCGTCCTTTTGACAAGGTGATATCCGGCAGCCTGCGCAGGCACCGCGAAACGGCGGCGGGTCTGGGGTATGAGGCCCCGACGATTGACCCGCGCTTGAACGAAATGGATTATTTTAACCTAGGCCGCGCCTTGCAGGATGTGCATGGCGTGCCGTTTCCGGGCCCTGATGAATTTGCCGCCCATGTACCGCAAGTGATGCAGGCGTGGCACCGGGCCGAGATTATGGGCGTGGAAACCTTTGCATCCTTCGAAACCCGCGTCACCGGCGTATTGGCAGAGGCGGCACAGCCTGGCGCACGGGTGCTTTGCATCACATCGGGCGGTGTGATCGGGATGATTATCCGCCACCTGCTGGACCTTGATCCGACCCGCATGGCACATATCCTGCTGCCGATCATGAATTCGTCGGTGCACCGTGTGCATGTGATCCCGCAAGGGCCAATTTTGGCCAGTTTCAACGCCGTGCCGCATCTGGATATGCCTGATCGCGCCCATGCGCTGACCCATTTCTGAAAGGTTTGACCAATGACCACCCACCTTTGGGTCCGTGCTGAAAGCCGCGCACATGAAGAACGCACAGGTCTGACGCCGCAAGGTGCGGCAAGACTCATTGCCGCCGGCTATCAGGTCACGGTCGAGGAAAGCCGCCAGCGGATCATCCCCATTGCGGATTACGCCGCCGCTGGCTGTACGATCGCGTCTGAGTTCAGCTGGCCTGATGCGCCCGCTGATGCGGTTATCTTTGGCCTGAAGGAATTGCCTGATGATGGAACCGCCTTGCGGCATCGACACATCATGTTTGGTCACGCCTACAAAGGCCAGCCAGCGGGGCGCGTATTGCTGGACCGTTTCCGCGCAGGCGGCGGGACGTTGCTGGACCTTGAATATCTGACCGACGCCGATGGGCGCCGTGTTGCCGCCTTTGGCTATTGGGCAGGCTATGCGGGGGCTGCTGTAGCGTTGCTATGCTGGATGGCGCAACAGCGCGGGCAGATCGCAGGGCCGGTGCGGGCCTATCCGTCAGCGGCGCATTTGTTGGGGGATCTGCAAGAAGGGCTGGTGGCGCTGGGCGCCGCACGGCCAAGCGCGCTGATCATCGGTGCTTTGGGCCGCGTGGGGGCAGGGGCGGCGGATCTGTGTCAGGCGATGGGTGTCGCTGCCACAAAATGGGACATGGCTGAAACCGCCCACGGTGGCCCGTTCCCCGAAGTGCTGGCGCATGATATTTTTCTGAATTGCATTCTGGCCCGCCCCGGCACGCCGGTTTTCGTGCCTATCAGCGCCAAGGTTGCTGCGCGCCGCCTGTCGGTGATTGGCGATATCGCCTGCGACCCCGACAGCGATTTTTCCCCTATCAAGATCTATGACCAGACCACCACATGGGATGCGCCTGCGTTGCGGGTGCATGACCAGCCGGTGCTGGATGTCACCGCGATTGACAACCTGCCGTCGATGATGCCCGCCGAAAGCAGCGAGGATTTTGCAGACCAGTTATTGCCACATCTGCTGACACTGAATGATCCGCAATCAGGTGTCTGGACGCGGGCGCAGGAATGGTTTGATCGGGCGCTGGGTTAAATCCGGCGGTAAAGATCATCCTCGACTTCGCTGCTGTCGATGCCCAACGCCTCTAGCCCGCTTTCCAGATGGTCGGCCAGATGCGGTGATCGTTTGAGGTAATTGGCCGTTGGTGTTTCGGCCTGTTGCATGGCGGTGCGGACAGCTTCTGCCAGATCATCGGGCTCGAACGTGCCGCGCCCGATCCAGAACACGGCGACCAGCCCGGCCTGTTCGTCTTCGTTCAAGCGGTCCACGAAACCGTCAAATTCGTTCTCGGCGCGGTCAAGTTCGCGCGCAAGGATGATGACCTCGGCCACTTTGTCGGATGAAATGGGCAGCATGACAATTCTCCTTTGCCCCAGACTGCACCCATCGTAGCATGAAAGACGTTGATCTAGCGCAAAGGTTTGATGCTATTTTGCGCCGAACAGACGGTAATACATCCAGTCAGGCATAAACTGCGACAAACGGAACACCCAAGAAAAGACCATTGGAAAGCTTTTCTTGAAAGCATCGGTCGTCATATGTTCGAAAACTTCTTTCGCCGCATCCTGCGGCTCCATGATGAAGGGCATGTGAAAGTCGTTTTTCTCGGTCAGGCGCGTCTTGATAAAACCGGGGTTGATCAACTGCACATGCACGCCGGTGTTGCGCAGATCGGCCTGCATGGATTCCGCCAGCGCCATCATGCCAGCCTTCGACGAACAGTAACCGATGGCACCGGGCAGACCGCGAAAGCCGGACAGCGACCCGACCAGCACGATATGCCCTGCATCGCGCGCGACCATGTCCTTTATGACTGACCCCACCACACGCGATGCGCCAAGAAAATTGACCTCGCCCATCATGTCGGCTTTTTCGTTGTCCCATTCTTGGGACTTCATCGGCCAATATACGCCGGCTAGATATACGACACCGTCGATCTGGCCAATTTCAGCAGCGGCGGCCTCGACCGCCTTGCGGTCGGTCACATCAACGGTGACATAGGATGACTTGCCGGGTAGGTCTTCGACTAGGTCTTTCAGGCGATCCTCGGAACGGGCGGAAACGATCAGCTCTGCCCCGGCGCGGCTAAGACAAAACGCAACTTCACGCCCCAGACCTTCGCTTGCGCCTATAATCCAATACCGTTTCCCAACCCAATCCGTCAATTTCACTCTCCTGCGTAGGCCTGATCACGCGGCCTCATTGTGGCGACCAGCTCGGCAACCTTGATCCCGAATTTGCGGAACTGGCTGCGGTTCATGATCGACCCGTTTGATGTCAGATACATCCAGTCTGTAACATCAAGCGCGTGACCACCAGCCTCGTCAGCCAATTTTATGCGGTAATTCAACACAACGGCGGAGCCTTGCTGCTTTCCGCGGCCTGCACCTACCACATCGGGGGCCTCTGCCTTGATGCTGCCGTCGTTCGACAGGGTCAGTGTCCAGCAACGGTCCTGTTGCAGCCCGCTGTCATAGCGGAACCTTTCAACCATCGTGCCGACGTTGCCGTTCCATGACGCCTCGAAATCGGCCACGAAACGCGATGTCACCTTGCCTGTCGGGCCGAAGATCACGCCTTCGCAGACAATCGGGCCATTGAAACGTTCGCGGATATCGAACATCGGGCCATCGGCGTAGTCTTCCGGCTTTTGCGCTGTAAAAGAAGCAAAGCGCGACTTGGCGATCACGGCAGCAGCCGTCAGGGCCGCACCGATCAGGATGTAGGTGATAAACGACATCGTTTATTCCTCGAGCTTCGTGGCGATCAGCAAGCCGATTGCCAACAGTTTCAAAAGCGACGGCACCAGCGCATAAAGCACCGTCAGCGTGGTCAATGCCTGATCCGGCAAATCGGTTGCACCAGCGACAAAGCCGGACCGTTCCAGCAACGGCAGCAAGACGACCGCGGCAAAGGCCAGAGTGAACTTGTTCATCAATGACCAAAGTCCGAACCCTTGCCCGCCAGACGGCGAGATGACGGACAAACGCTTTGCGAAAAGCGCGGGCATCAAAGTCAGGTCTGCCCCGATCGTTGCTCCACTTAATACGCAGACAATTGCGAAGGGGATCACATCACCGGTTGATAAAGTCAGCGTATAGCCGAAGGACGCGATCGCCAGCACCATTGCCGTCAGCAAGACCCGCTTTTCCCCGAACCTGCGCGCCAGCGCCGACCACAGCGGCGATGATGCCGCTGCCGCCAGAAAGAACAGCACCAACAAGGCGCCTTCCCAGCCGGGCGCGCCCAGCCTGCTTTCGACGTAGAACAAAAACAGTGTGGACGACACGGCCAGAGGGGTTGCATTGACCATCGCAAGGATCAGCAAACGCCGCGCAATCGGGTCTGCAATAATGTCGCGGATATGCGATGGTTCCTGTTCAACGCGGCCTTTCCATTCGGGCCACATGAAATAGGCTGCGATCAAGGTGACCACGGCAAAGCCATAGGCAAAAACCGCAAACGGGTTGTTCACCACATCCATCAGCAGCGTCGGGATCACCGCCGCGATGCACACACCCAGCAAAGCCCCGCTTTCGCGCCACGCGGCCAGTCGCACATGGCCATCCGGCGCGTTGCCGGCCTTGCTGATGCCCTGGGCGTAAAAGTTGATGGTCAGGAAACTGAAGGCGGTGAACAGCGCTGTGATCGTCAGGCCAAACCAGATGATCGGTGATATCGGCGGTGCCACGGCAAACAGCCCGATCATCGCCAGCGCCAAGGCAAACGCAGTCAGCGTGATCGCCATTTTCTTGAACCGCGACAAACGCTCGCTGATCCAGCCCAGAACGGGGTCTTGCACGACGTCGAACAAGCGCAACCCAAACAGCAATGCCCCAAGCGCCGTCAGGCTGACCCCGTAGGTATCGGCGTAATATTTTGGCGCATAAATATAGATAGGAAGTCCGGCACCTGAAAGGACAGCAGCAAACAGGCTAAAAGACGGCAACCTGTCGGTCAGCGCCTTCACCGGCTGACCTCGTCTTGTGGCGGGGCGGGTTGTGACCGGAAAGTTGCGCCTTTCCACCACAGCTTGACCGCCTGCCAGTGGATCAGCGCAAGCACACGCCGTGACCCGAAAGGCCGGCGGAGCGCGGCGCGGATGATGCTGCCATTGCTGATAGGCCGCCGTGCGCCGGTCAGCGTGGCGATCAGCCCGCCATTGCCACGGGTATAGTCGATCCAGACGCCGACGCTGTCAGGCTGGATATCGAAACGGAAGACATAACCGCCCTCGATCGGCTGAAAGGGCGACACATGCATCACTTTCGTTGCCGCCAGCGTTTCCGCCTTGGTGATCGCGCGTCCGTCATCGTGGCGACACAAATAAGAATGGCGGTCGCCAAAGGTATTGCTGACCTCTGCAATGATTGTGGTCAGATCATCCCTATCATAGCAAAGCCAGAACGACACCGGATTGAACACATGGCCCAGCACGCGGGGCTGTGCCAGCAGCATGATCCGCGCAGGCGGCGGGACATCATGCGCCGCCAGAACGTCACGCACCCAAGCGGCACCGCGCCCCTGTTTTGGTGCGCCGCCGTGGTCGCTGTCATGCAGCGACATCAGGTTCGCGGCATTGCGGGCGAACAGGCGCGGCGTGTCCGTGACCGCTTCTGCGTCCAGCAGGACGTAGTCGATGGAATACCGGAACGCGTTTTTGGTCGCGCCCCGCCGCCCGTGATAGGTTTCACCCGCGATATGATGGATGGGCGCGGTCACTCTGCCGCCATCGCCATGCGATCGGGCGCGTTGATTTTGCCAACGACATCCAGCGCGCTGGACAGCCCGTCTTCGTGAAAACCGTTCTTCATCCATGCGCCGCAGAACCATGTCCGGTTGGTGCCATTGGTTGCCGCAGCGGTTTTCTGGGCGGCAAGGGCGGCAAGGTCATAGACCGGATGGTGCAATGTCACTTCGTCCCAGATCAATTCCTCGCGGATCTGGCGGCGGGTGTTCAGCGTGACCATCAGTTCATCAGCCTTCAGCCAAGGTTGCAGCGAATTCATCCAATAGGTCAGATCAATCTCGCCACCTTGCTGGCCCGCATCTTCGGAATAGACCCAAGACGACCAGACCTGACGGCGCTTTGGCATGATGGATGTGTCTGAATGCAGAACGATACTGTTGGCCTGATACCGCACAGCGCCCAGCATGGCGCGTTCGGCCTCTGATGCGTCGGACAGCATGGCAAGGCTTTGGTCGGAATGGCTGGCAAAGACAACCTCGTCAAAACGTTCCCAATCGCCGCCCTTGGCTTTCAGCTCGACCCCGGTCGCATCGCGGCGGACAGCATCCACCGGCGCACCAAGACGGATATCAACCCCGCGCGCGGTCATGTCGGCTCCAAGCCGCGACACGTAAGACTGCGAACCACCGTCGACAGTATACCACTGGTGCTGGCCGGTTGCGCCCAACAAAGCGTGATTGTCAAAAAACGTCATCATCGCATGGGCCGGAAAGTCGAGGATCTTTTCCTTGGGTGTGGACCAGATCGCACCCGAAAACGGTAGCAGGTAATGGTCGCGGAAATAATCCGACAGGCGCAGTTTCTGCAACAGGCCGCCAATGGTCAGGTTCTGATCGTGGCTTGCGGCAAGGCCGTGTTTGTTAAAGTGTAAAATATCGCGGACCATGCGCAGAAAACGCGGATTTGCGGCGTTGCGGCGCTGGGCAAACAGGGCGTCCAGACTGGCCAGCCCGTATTCCAGCCGGCCACCGCCAAAGGACGCACCAAAGCTCATGTTGCTTTTGACCACTGGCACATCAAGATGGTCGAATAACGCTGTCAGATGCGGATAGTTCGCATAGTTGAACACGATAAACCCGGTATCGACCTGTTGATCACCGTTTTTGCCTGCCATCTTGGTGCGGGCATGCCCACCAAGGCGGTTTTCGGCCTCAAACAACACGACCTGATGATCGGTGGCCAATGCATGGGCAGCACCCATGCCGGAAATCCCCGCCCCGATAACCGCAATCTTTTTGGGCGCGGATGTCCCCGTTTCAAATGGCATTACTGGCTACTCCGTCGCCTCACGTTTCTTCTATTAGGGTTACGTAGCCCAGATTTGCGCGGATCACGCAAAAAACTTTTTGTGTAGCTGATCCAGCGCCGAACAAGCGGCGTAATAAACACATGTTGATCGAGATGGCTCCTCTTGCGAAAGCTGATGCAGTTCCCGTGATGCCTGCGTATAAGAAGGCAGGTAAAGCGCAGTCGCGCAGCACGGGGGCAGACAAAGTGTCGGCAGAGGCAACGACCAAGCGCATGGCATGGGTGACCCAGGTCGCAGCGGTGCGTGATGACCAGGACAAAACGGCTTTCGCCGAATTGTTCGCGTATTTTGCGCCACGCGTGAAATCGTTCTTGATGAAATCGGGGGCCAGCCCAGATCTGGCAGAAGAAGTGGCGCAAGAGGTGATGGTGACCTTGTGGAACAAGGCCCATCTTTTCGATCCGTCAAAGGCGAGCGTGTCCACATGGATATTCACGATTGCCCGGAACCGGCGGATTGACCTGTTGCGCAAACAAAAGCGCCCCGAGCCAGAGGATCTGCCTTGGGGCCCCGAAGCGGAACCAGAGCAGGCAGATGCCATGGGGCTGCAGCAGGAAACGGAACAATTGGGGCACGCCTTGGCGGCGTTGCCCATGGAACAAAGAAAGCTGATCGAACGCGCCTACTTTGGCGAGTTGAGCCATAGCGAAATCGCCGCGGAAACCGGCCTGCCGCTGGGCACGATCAAATCAAGGATACGACTGGCGCTGGAACGGCTGCGCCACACAATGAAGTGATATGGAAATGAAACAGATCAAACATCACCTGACCGAAAGCCTTTTGCTGGCCTATTCCGCCGGCACATTGCCCGAGGCGTTCAATCTGGTGGTCGCCACCCATATTTCGATGTGCGACACCTGCCGCGCTGCTGCTAGCAGCTATGATGCTGTCGGCGGTGAAGTGATGCTGGAAGGCGCGCCAGAAGAGATGGCCGAAAACGCACTTGCCGCAACAATGGCGCGGATCATGCGCGCAGATCCTGTGGATCGCACCCCGCCCGTGCGGGTGGCCAATGCCGTTTTCCCCGCGCCGCTGCGTGATTATGTCAACGGTGATCTTGGCGATGTAAAATGGCGCAAGGTCGGCGGCGGCGTAAGCCAGATGGTCCTGAAAACATCCGACGATGCAAGCGTGCGTCTGTTGCGCATCCCTGCTGGTACGGCAGTGCCTGACCACGGGCATCGGGGCCTTGAACTGACGCTTGTGTTGCAAGGTGCTTTCGTCGATGAAACCGACCGTTTCGCCGCCGGTGATATCGAGGTCGCGAATGAAGACCTGAACCACACGCCGGTGGCCGAGGCAGGTGCGGATTGTATTTGCCTTGCTGCCACCGATGCACCGTTGCGGTTCAACGGTTTCATGCCACGTTTAGCACAGCGTTTCATGGGAATATGACAGTGGCGGCGGGCTAGTCCCCGCCCTACTTTTCGCCTGATGGGATGGGCAACGGCACATCATCCGGCGCAATTTCTGCAAAATCGAAGTTATCCAGACGATTTGCCCGCTTACCTGCTTTTTCAGCCGAAATCTTGATATCTTCCAGATCCTTTGCCGCCTGTCCGAAATGGCGGTCAAGATTACCGACACGCGTGACCAACCGGTCAACATCGGCCCCCAGCAGCGATAATTCCTTGCGGATCGCCCCTGCCTGTTCGCGCATCCGCGCATCTTTCAAAATCGCACGCATCGTGTTCAGCGTCGCCATGCAGGTTGTGGGCGACACGATCCAGACACGCGCATCGAAACCTGCGCGCACGACCTCTGGCAGGCGGGCGTGAAGTTCGGCGTAAACCGCCTCTGACGGTAGGAACATGATCGCACCATCGGCGGTTTCGCCTTCGATGATGTAACGATCCGATATGTCCCTGATATGCTTGCGCACAGCATTGCCCAGATCGCGCAGAGCGATTTTCTGCAAATCCTGCGTTTCGGCGCGCGCCAGTGCCTCATAGGATTCAAACGGGAATTTTGCGTCGATCACGATGGGGCCGGGCGGATTGGGCAGGTGGACCAGACAATCGGCACGCTTGCCGTTCGACAGGGTCGCTTGCAGGGTGAAGCTGTCGGTTGGCAACGCCTTTGACACGATATCGGTCAGCTGGATTTCCCCGAACAGCCCGCGCCGTTGCTTGTTCGACAGGATATCCTGCAAGGACAGCACATCGCCTGACAGCTTTTCGATATTGGTCTGCGCGCGGTCGATGGTGGCCAGCCGTTCCTGCAATTCGGTCAGGCTTTTGGTGGTCTTCTCGGAACTGCCTGTCAGTGTTTCTTTTAGGCGTTCATTCATTTCCGCCAGCGCATGTGCTGATTTCAGCGCATTATCGGCCAGTCTTTCCGCCACTTGCGCCTGCACCTGCGCCAGCCGTGTTTCCATTGTCTGGATCACGCGGACCTGCGCATTGGCCTGCGCGTCGCTGACTGTCTGGATATTGCCCGCCAGCTGGTTCTGGCCCTGCGCGAGCCCCATCATATCCTGCGACAGCCGCCCGACCTGATGGGCAACGTAGTTCACGGCCTCGCCCGATCGTCCAGCCCGCCGCAGGGTCGTTATCAGCAGGATCACGATCAGAAAAAGAGTGGCCGTTGCCCCAAGCACAATCAGCACAACGGGGTCGCTGAACGCGTAGATGTTGTCGCCGATCTGGATCATGTCCGGCCAAACAATCTTTCGATGTCGGAAAGTTTCAGCTCTACATAGGTTGGCCGTCCATGGTTGCATTGCCCCGAATGCGGCGTCGCTTCCATTTCACGCAACAGCGCGTTCATTTCCGCCGCCTGCATCCTGCGGCCCGTGCGGATTGACCCATGACAGGCAACGCGGCTTAGGATCGCCTCGATCCGTGCTTGCACAGAGGCGCTGTCGCCTTGATCGGCCAGTTCGTCGAGGATATCGCGCAACATGGCGCTGGCATTGACCGTGCCCAAGATCGCCGGCGTTTCGCGAACGGCAATGGCGTTGCCGCCAAAAGGTTCAATCGTCAGACCAAGCCGTGCCAGATCATCCGCGATATCAAGCAGGGCTGCGGTTTCATGATCCGACAATTCGACGATTTCGGGGATCAGCAAGGCTTGCGCCGCGACGCCATTTGCGGCCATTTGCGATTTCAGCTTTTCATAGACCAGCCGTTCATGCGCGGCATGACCGTCGACAATCACGATGCCAGTGGCTGTCTGCGCGATGATGTAATTTTCGTGCAACTGCGCGCGGGCAGCGCCAAGGGGCAGGTCATCTGCGCTGTCGTCTGGCGCTGGTTCGACCCGCGCTGACGGCATTTCCGCAAATCCCGGTGCTTGCGCCTGAAAGGTCATCGACCGCGCGCTAAAGCTTGGGCGTTCCATCTGGTAGACGCGCGAAGGTACCCCTTGCGGCTGCATTGCGCCCAAGGTGGCATCGCCGACTGTGCTTGACGCGCGATGTCCCGCCCCCGCCAATGCATGCCGCAAGCCAGAGATTATCAGCCCGCGCACGACACCGGGATCACGAAACCGGACTTCGGATTTCGCGGGATGCACGTTTACATCTACCAGCGTGGGGTCGCAATCGACGAACAACGCCGCCACCGGATGCCTGTCGCGCGATAGCACATCCATATAGGCGGCGCGCAACGCGCCTAGCAGCATCTTGTCGCGCACAGGGCGGCCATTGACGAACAGAAACTGCGCCACCGCCGCCCCGCGCGAATAGGTGGGCAACGCGGCATAGCCGGTCAGGTGAAACCCGTCGCGTTCGGCGTCAATGCGCAGGGCATTGTCGGCAAAATCGCGGCCCAGCACGGTTTGCAGCCTTCCGTGGAGCGCATCGAACAAATCGCCCGTCTGCGCATCAGCGCGAAACACCACGCGGTTATCCCCGCCCGATGCATCGCGCAGGATGAAGGTCACGAATGGTTCCGCCATTGCCAGCCGTTTGATGACATCAGTGACAGCCTGCGCTTCTGCCCTGTCGGTGCGCAGAAACTTCAGCCGCGCGGGTGTGGCGTAAAACATATCGCGCAATTCAACCACGGTGCCCGCAGACAAAGCCGCAGGGCGCACATCGCTGACGCGGCCGCCAGACACGGCAATGCTGTGGGCATCGTCCCCCGCCGTGCGGCTGGTGATCAACAAGCGGCCAACGGCCCCAAGCGACGCCAGCGCCTCGCCCCGGAAGCCGAATGATGTGATGTTGAGCAAATCCGATCCGTCGATCTTGGACGTGGCATGGCGCGAAAGCGCCAGCGGCAGATCATCCCCCGCCATCCCGCAACCATCGTCGGTCACGCGGATCAGAGTTTTCCCGCCATCGGCGATCACCACTTCGACACGGGTCGCCCCCGCGTCAACGCTGTTTTCAACCAATTCCTTGACGGCAGAGGCGGGGCGTTCCAGCACCTCGCCTGCCGCGATCCGGTTGATCGCGGCCTCGTCCAGTTGGCGGATCACCGGTTTGGTCTGCATCTGGGGGGCGGGTGTATTCATGCCACAACTTATAGCAGGCTGCGACGATTCTGCGAGTAGACTTTATCGGGTCGGCTCTAACCCTTCGGGTCTGCCCACCACGACGAAATGCAGGTCGTCCGGACGCAGCAGTTCGGCCGCGACGCGGTTTGCCTCTTCCAGTGTAACTGCTTCGATATAGTCGTTGCGGTTGATCACATAATCGGATGGCAGGTCGATCATCTGCATCCCCACCATGATCGAAGCAATCGCTGCATTCCCGTCAAAACGCAGCGGATATTCGCCGGTCAGAAAGGTTTTGGCCGCGTCCAGCTCTGCTTCGGTCAGTCCTTGTTCTGCCATCCGCGCCCATTCATCGCGGGTGACGTCGATCGCCTCTGCGATGGTCGCATTCGACGACGCGACATTGCCCATCACCGTTTCTGAATGGAAACTGGGGGCCAGATAGCTGCCGATCCCGTAGGTCAATCCGCGCCTTTCACGGACCTCGGTCATCAGGCGGGACTGAAAGCCGCCAGCGCCCAGCACATGGTTCACGATGAAAGCGGCAAAGAAATCCGGATCATCACGTTTCATCCCTGCATGGCCGAACAGGGCAACAGATTGCGGATTGTCGAAATCAATTACGGTCACACCGCCGGGCAGGCCGAATGCGATATCTTCGGGCAAGGCGGGACCTTCGGCGGGCAAATCGCCCAGCAGCGCGTCCAGCATCGGCCCGACCTCTTCCACTGTCACATCGCCCACGACGGAGACATATAGCCGGTCGCGCGTCAGCGTGTTGCGATGCGCGTCGAACATATCGTCGCGGGTCAGCGCGTTGACGCTGTCGGCGGTGCCGTCAAGCGGTGTGCCATAAGGATGATCGCCGTAGGCAGCGGCATATAAGGCAGCGCTGGCGATGCTGCGCGGATTGGTGGCATCGCTGGCGATGCCTGCCAGTACCTGCGCACGCACGCGGTCCATCGCGGGTTGATCAAAGCGTGGGTTGATCAGCGCCTGTTCCAGTAGCGCCAAAGCTTCCTGCTGGTTTTCGGTCAGGAATTGGGCGGATACGCTGATGGTGTCGTCACTGGCGTTAAATCTAAAGCGCGCGGCCAACGCCTCTCTTGCGGTCTGGAAGGCTTGGGCGTCCAGATCACCGGCGCCTTCTTCTAGCAAGGCGGCCATCAGGTTGACCGCACCACGTTTGCCGGGTTCATCAAGCGATGCCCCGCCACGAAACCGGATTTCAAGCGCGACAAACGGAATGCTGGGTTCTTCGACGACCCAAGCGTTGATCCCGCCGGGGGAGGTGATTTCCTGAATATCAATTTCGGCCTGTGCAGTGCTGGCAAGCAGGGCAAACCACAGGGCTGTCAGAATACGCAGCATCAGCGTGCCTCCTCTTGGTTGGCGACGACCCAGCCGGTGACGGCCTGATTACGGTTCAGCAGATTTGCTGCCGCATCCTTGATCTGTTCGGGGGTGACTGACTGCAGGATATCCGGCCATTGCTGCACGTCTTCGACCGTCAAGCCGGATGTCAACGCTGCCCCGTAACGGCGTGCCAGCCCTTGGGTGCTGTCCAGCGCATAGATTTCCGAGGCCCGCAACTGCGTGCGGATCGCGTCCATGCGGGCAGGGTCGATGTCGTTTTCCATGAAGGCGGCAATGACGTCATCCATGGCTGCTTCTGCTTCTGACAATGTCACGCCAGTCGCAGGGGCGACGACCAGTGAAAATGTTGTCTGGTCCAGTGACATTCCGGAATACGACGCGCTTGTCTGGATCGCCAACTGGCTGTCGAACTGCAAAGCGCGGCCAAGATCAGACGTAAAGGGCGACCCGCCCAAAAGTTCTGCCAGATAGACCAAAGCGGCGGCCTCTTGCTGGGTGCCGCTTGTGCGCTGCGGGGCCAGATAGCTGCGCACCAGATACGGCACACTGACGCGCGGATCGGCGTAGGTGACACGGCGTTCGGCGCGTTGGGGCGGTTCAATAGGGCGGATGCGGTCGGGCAGGTCGGCTTTGGCGGGGATGGGTCCGTAATATTGCTCTGCCATAGCCAACACATCGGTGGGATCAACATCACCGGCCACGATCAGAACCGCGTTGTTCGGGGCGTAGTGCTGGCGGTAAAATTCCAGCAATTCGGGCATATCGAGCTGTTCAATCTCGTGCTGCCAGCCGATGATCGGAATGCCGTAGCGGTGGTTCTGGTATTGCGCAGCCATGAATTGTTCGCGGGCCATTGCGCCTGGGTTGCTTTCGACCACCTGACTGCGTTCTTCCAGTACAACGCGGCGTTCAAAGGTGATGTCATCGTTGGTCAGGGCCAGATTGGTCATCCGGTTGGATTCCATCTGCATCATCAGATCAAGCCGGTCAGACGCGATACGCTGGAAATAGCCGGTATAGTCAAAACTGGTAAAGGCGTTATCGCGTCCGCCATTGACTGCCACGACCTGCGAAAATTCGCCAGCTTCCAACACATCGGTGCCTTTGAACATCAGATGTTCCAGAAAATGTGCAATGCCGGACTGGCCTTCCGGCTCATCGGCGGACCCGACGCGATACCAGACCATGTGCACAACAACCGGTGCGCGGCGATCTTCGATCACCACCACATCCATACCGTTATCAAGCGTGTAAGTCGTGACCTGATCGGCTTTGGCGGCCAGCGCCAGCACGGTCAGGATAAAAGCGGCGAAAAAGCGTGTCATAGGGCCCCTGCTTTGGTTTGGCTGACCTACAAGCTACGCTGCGCTGCCCGATGTTCAAGCCGCTATACGCGGTTGTGACAGGTGCCGTTATTGCGCTGCGACGGTCCCAAGGCGCGGCCTTGGATCGGCGCGATTGCCATGCCCGGGCGTTGGTGGAGGCAGGTCCAGCGTCGGTGGGGGCAGCAGCGGATTAGCCGTGACCAGTGACGCTTCGGCAGGCCCGACACTGGTTGCCCCAAAGTCCCGGACAGAACCGTCGTTCCTGCTGCAAGCTGCAAGCAAGGCAAGGGCAATTCCACAAATCATAAAGGCGCGCATCAGATGTCCTTTTCGCTTCGTCAAAGATGGTTAACGCATGCGACGGCCAAGGTCACGCGCGTTTCTTGCCATCATCGGCAAGAAACGCCAGCCCGATCGCCCCGATAAAGATCGCCACGTCCGCCACGTTGAACGCATAGGGGTTGTTGATCCCGCAGCACGACATGTTCAGGAAATCCGCCACAGCGCCATAAATGATCCGGTCGATCACATTGCCCAAAGCCCCGCCAATCAGGAAACCGCCCGAGATATAGACCCATTTGGTCCCGCCTGTGCGGTTCAGCCACCAGACCACGCCCGCGCTGATCAGCAACGCGACCGCAATCAGCACCCAGCGCATGTCATAATCCGCAAACAGGCCGAAATTGACGCCCCGGTTCCACGCCATGCGGAATTCGAGGAAAGGCGGCCATACTTCGATTATCCCGCTTTGCACGTTGATCAGGCCCAGCCAGTGGACGACAAAATACTTGCTGACCTGGTCGATCAGAAAGACCCAGAATCCGGTCCAGAACATCAGGCGCATAATCGTCCCCTCAGTGCCGGAAGTGGCGCATGCCGGTGAAGACCATGGCAATGCCGGCCTCGTCAGCGGCGGCAATTACTTCGTCATCGCGCATCGATCCGCCAGGCTGGATCACGCAAGTCGCCCCCGCTGCGGCGGCTTCCATCAATCCGTCGGCAAAGGGGAAGAACGCGTCAGAGGCAACGGCAGAACCGATCGTCAAAGGCGCAGAAAGCCCCATCGCGTCGGCCATGCGTTCTGCCTTTTTCGCGGCGATCAGCGCGGAATCAAGCCGCGACATCTGGCCTGCGCCGACACCGACGGTCGCGGCGTCCTTGACATAGACGATGGCGTTGGACTTGACGTGTTTGGCGACTTTCCACGCGAACAGCAGATCAGCCATCTGGGCATCTGTGGGTGCGACTTTGGTCACGACCTTCAGATCGTCCATCCCGACAAAGCCGGTGTCCTTGTCCTGCACCAGCATACCGCCAGCGACCTGCCGATAGGTGGTGATCGGTGCTTTGACATCGGGCAGACCATCGGTGGTCAGCAGTCGCAGGTTTTTCTTTGTGGCAAAGATGGCCTTGGCTGCGTCGGATGCGCCGGGCGCGATGACGACTTCGGTGAAAATCTCGACAATTGCCTTTGCAGTGTCTTCGTCCAGCGGCTGGTTCAGCGCGACGATCCCGCCAAAGGCAGAGGTACGGTCACAATCGAACGCGTTCTGATACGCCTCTAGCAAGGTCGCGCCACGCGCCACACCGCAGGGGTTGGCATGTTTGATGATTGCGACAGCGGGGCCTTGGGCCGGATCAAACTCTGCAACCAGTTCAAATGCGGCGTCGGTATCGTTGATATTGTTATAGGACAATTCCTTGCCCTGATGCTGCATGGCGGTCGCCACGCCGGGGCGCCCTGTGCCGTCGGTATAGAACGCCGCGCGCTGGTGGCTGTTTTCGCCATAGCGCATCGTCTGCTTGTAGGTGCCTGCAAATGACCGCCGACGCGGGGTGTCGGTGCCAATGGCACCAGCCATCCACGTGCTGACGGCGGTATCATAGGCTGCGGTGCGGGCATAAGCTGTTTGCGCCAGCCGCTGACGCAGGGTCAGGGTTGTCTGGCCGTCATTGGCGTCCATTTCGGCCAGCAGCGCCTCGTAATCCTGCACATCGGTCACGACGGCGACAAAGGCGTGATTCTTGGCGGCTGAGCGGATCATCGCAGGTCCGCCAATGTCGATGTTTTCGATGCAGGTGTCGAAATCAGCGCCTTTGGCCACGGTTTCTTCGAAAGGATAAAGGTTTACCACCAGCAGATCGATCGGCCCGATGTTGTGTTCGACCATCGCATCACGGTGGCTTTCCAGATCGCGCCGCGCCAGTAAGCCGCCGTGCACGACAGGGTGCAGCGTTTTGACGCGGCCGTCCATCATCTCGGGGAAGCCAGTGAAATCGGACACATCGCGAACCTCTAGCCCAGCGTCGCGCAGTGCTTTGGCCGTGCCACCTGTGGACAACAACTCAACCCCGCGTGCGGCCAAGGCCTGTCCCAGGTCAATCAGCCCGGTCTTGTCGGAAACAGAAAGCAGCGCGCGGCGCAAAGGTGCATGGTCGGTCATCGAATTCCTCTAGGTCTGATCAGCTATGTCCAGCGGGTCGGCGCGGGCCAGATCACGCACCGCAAGTGGTGTATTATCTGCCTTTGCCAGCGACCACCTGACGCGTGTCGCATAGGCCAAAGCGCTGCCGGATAAAACCACCTGTTGGGTCGGACGCGGCTTTAATTGCCCGTTTTCAAGATAAACTGACGGGCTGACGGATAATTGGGCGGCCCCGTCATGCCGGAAAATCCAGATTTCACCCGATTTCAGCCAAAGCGTGACCGCCTCTTTGTCTTGCGTGGTGGCGCAGGTCACATCGGGATGCAGATGAAACCGGATGGCAAAGCGGACACCCGCACGCAGGGTCTGGTCGAAAACATGGTCAAACCGCGCCTCGTCTGTGGCATCCAGTGTCGTCAGCAGGTCTTCACCTGTCAGGCTGCGCCCGTCGCCTGAAAGATGCAATATGCGCGCATGGGTTAGCCCGTGGCTGGGTTGATAGCCGTTGTGCGAAAGATCAAGCCTGCGCCCCGTGCTATCGGTGACAAGTTCCGCCCGCACAAGGCGGGGTACGTCGGACAGCAATTCGTCGTCGGTTTGGCCAAGATGAGATGACGACACGCCCTCCAGTCCCAGTGTGGAATGGCTGGGCGTGGCACGGCTGGCGCGGCGCCAGTCTTCGCCGAAACGCGCACCTGATCCGCAATTGACGAAAAGTGGGCGGCGGCCCGATGTCACCTCTAGTGCCAGTGTGCTGGCATGGGCGTCGCGCGATGCAGGTCCGACAGGCGGGGCCGCTGCGTCGACGATCACGCTGGTTCGCCCTGCTGTTAGTCGTGCAAACCCCATCGCGGTGGGCTGCGTGGCCGGGGTCTTAACCCCCGCTGCAGCCAGCGCGGCATCCAGCCGGCCCTCTGCGCCGCGCCCGCCACCGTGAAACCGTGCCAGCCCGCCGTCGACATGCCGCAAGCCACGCAAAACCGGCACGATGCGGGTGATGAGGCCGGAAACCTCGGCTGGGACAGATCGCCCTGTGGCGTGTAATGCCTGTGCTGCTGTGACAAGATGCGTCAAAACGGCCAGCAATTCTTGCGGATTGCGTGTCTTTAAGGTGCCTTGGTCATCGATATGCCCCTGACCCGCCACCACGAGGGCTGCCACGGCACGATCAACCGATGCAGACGAACCGTTGTTCAGCATAACACTGGCGGTGATCGCAGTTGCAACAGCGGCAATCCGGGGCAATCCGGGCGCAGTTGCGTGCCAGCGGCGTGACAGGAACAAAGCTTGCCGCCCAAGGCTTTGCATGAATTGATCCGTCGCTGCTTTGCTTTGCCCGCGTAGCAGGAAATCGCTATGCCCGATCCAGACGCGCAGCCGCCGCGCTGTGATATCCGGCGTCCAGCCCGGTCCGGTGCCTGCACCATACCGCCTGATCCAGTCGAACACCCACATCTGCGCCCTTGCGCGTGCCGATTCATCGCCAAGTGCTGCCAGATCATCCAGCCATTCGCACCCGTGCAGATCAGCGATAACATCAGAATTGTCCGTCACAATGTCCCAGATCGACAAAAGCGGGTTCGTGATCCGTAGGCCTGAAAACAGAAATTCACCGGCGACAAGTTGCCTGCCTTTGGCGACCAACCCGACGCTGACCGGTTCGGGTGGCGTGGCAAAGCTTGCCACGATCCGTGCGCGGCCGGCTTTGCGCGCGGCGCGTCTGTCAAGAAACGCGGTGAATCGGTCCCGCCATGTCAAGATTTGCGCCATTCGTTGCGGCCCTTCGGGATTGCCGGCGGGTCAGGCCGGATTCCAGCGGACCATAGGAAAGGGCGCAGCCAGAGTCACGCAGGCTTTGTCAGCATGGCGATATAGAACCCGTCCATCCCGCCCAGATCAGCCCAGTAATCGGGGCGCAGGCGCAGTCCGCCTTCTTCGGTGGTCCACGCAGGGTCAAGGCCGGGCAGGGCAGGCGCGGTGATGGTCAGACCTTTATGGCGGATCAACGCCTCTTCCACCTGCACCCGGCTGCCCTCGACGCGCACCGCCCACTGGTCGGTGTACTTCGGGTAGCAC
>PUNR01000358.1 GCA_003551805.1 Loktanella sp. | reverse complement strand
GAACCTCTGCACATCACCACATGGCCTTACTGAAACCATATGGCGTTTCTCTGTTTGTTGTGCTTCAGTTACCAAAGTAACCAGAAGCCGCCAAACAGTGAAGCTGACACTCTATCATCGGGCCGAAACCCTAAGAGCGTTGATATACAGACGTCTGATCCATCGAACTGAACCAAACCGCCCACATATCTCTTCAGATATATCAATTTCAAACAGCGTAGAGACAATAATGACCAAGTGCGCCCTAACTTACCGGCGCGCCCCGCCCTATAACCTCAGAATTTCTTCTTACCGCCCTTCGAAACTTCCCGTCGTTCCCAACCGTCCGTCCCGTCCTGCGACCCGTCATCCGCATCGCTGCGCCGCCGGTGAGGGGGGTTCTACGGTTAGTACCCAACCACCGCAACCCCCTTTTTGAAGAAAGATGCACTTTTTATGACATCCCTGATTTTCCTCATGTTCCTAGGCCCTTAGGGTAATTTATGATCGCGGACCCTAGGTCGTAATGCAATTTTGTTAGGCGGAATGAAAACGGAACATCATGGGTGAAGACTTATCCCCAGATTTACACACAGACCGCCAATGAATCGCATCACGCAAAGACCGATCTGACGCCGACTTAACACGAATCGCGCGTTACGCAGGCTGCTTGCGCCAGACGATTTGACGATATCGCAACGCAACCAACCCAATACTCAGCAGCAGATAGACCAAAGGCTCGACCTGAAAGCCCCGCGACAGCCATAGATAGTGCAAGGCACCCAGAATCACCGCGACATAGGACAGCTTGTGCAGACGCCGCCATGCCGCTGTGCCCATCTTGCGCAGCGCCAGATTGTTGGACGTCAGCACCAACGGCACCAGAAGCAGGAAACCGACCATGCCGGCCGTGACATAGGGCCGTTCCACGATTTCAGTCCAGACGCGGCTGGCGCTTTGCACATCCAACACGGCGAAGACCAGAAAATGCGCAAGGATTACAAAAAACGCCGTCACCCCTATCGCGCGCCGGAACTTGATCAGGTTCACCCCGGTCCAATTGCGCAACGGCGTCACCATCAGACCGGCCACCAGCAAGATCAGCCCCGCTTTGCCATAAGCCCGTTCCAGCACGTTGATCGGTTCAATCAAATAGGGACCGATCTGGTTGAGGGCGCGCCAGAATTCCCAGACGACATAACCGGCGACTATTATATACAAAGGCCAAGCTGGAATTTTGCGCAAAGCGCCGTTGATCGTGGCTGACATACTCATCATCGTTACCCGACCTGCCGCTATTCAATAGAATACCGACAGATCCATCCCTTCATACATGCTGGCGACTTCGTCATAGCCGTTGAACATCAACGTATCCTGACGCGCGGCGAACAGACCGCCGCCGATGCGCCTTTCGCTGCCCTGGCTCCAGCGGGGATGATCCACGTTCGGGTTCACGTTGCTGTAAAAGCCGTATTCGCGAGAGTTGATACCTGCCCAGGTGTTTGGGGGCTCTTGATCCGTCAGGGTGATCCGAACGATCGACTTGATCGATTTGAACCCGTATTTCCACGGCACGACCAAACGGATCGGTGCCCCGTTCTGGTTCGCCAGCGGTTCACCGTAAATCCCTGTCGCCATGATTGTCAGGGGATGCATCGCCTCGTCGATGCGCAGACCCTCGACATAAGGGAAATCCAGCACCCGACGCTGGACGCCGATCATGTTTTCAGGCTGGACCACAGTTTCAAAGGCAACGTAACGCGCGCCGGACTGCACACCCACTTTGGCAAGGATATCAGCCAGCTCTATCCCGTTCCACGGAATGACCATCGACCATGCCTCGACACAGCGGAAACGGTAGATGCGATCCTCGACCGTCAGACCTGCCAACAGATCGCCCAGACCATAGTCACCGGGGCGGTCCACCATGCCATCGACGCGGATTGACCAAGGTGACGTGACCAAGCGGTGCGCGTTGGCAGCAGGATCCGCCTTGCCGGTGCCAAATTCAAAGAAATTGTTGTAGCTGGTGATTTCTTCCAGCGTGTTCGGTTCCAGAGCCGTTTGCGCCTGCGCACCCCCGACCAGACCGATCGCACCCAACCCGGCGGTGCCCGCCAGAATTTGACGCCGGTTCATGTACTGCGCTTTGGGCGTGACGTCCGCCTGCGTCAGGTCGTTCTTCCAGCGATAGGCCATTGTCTGTCTCCGTCGTTTTGCTTCTGTTGACTATATATACGGCAAAAAGTCGGGAATGGTTTCTCACGATACTGCCAGCCCCTGTAATGTTGCAGGATCGCACGTCGTTTTCACATGATTTCACAGCAGATTGATTTGAAATCGAGAAGGCCGGCGGCTTAGTGCGACCAGCTTTTCTGTCAACTGCTCTCGGCGGGAATCCCCTCTGATCCAGGCGCAACGCGCCACGTAAAAAGCGCGATGCCAACGATCAAGGCATTTTAATAAATGAGGAATTAACCATGCTACGCAGAACTTTCATCGCACTCGCTACGACAACTGCAATGTCTTCGGTCGCTTTCGCCGATAACCACGAGATGGACATCGTCGATACCGCCGTTGCCGCCGGCACGTTTACCACGCTGGTCGCCGCTGTAGAAGCTGCCGGTCTGGTAGACACACTGAAAAGCGAAGGTCCGTTCACCGTCTTCGCCCCAACGGATGAAGCATTCGCAGCGCTGCCCGAAGGCACCGTCGAAGGCCTGTTGGCCGACCCAGAAGCGCTGGCAGCAGTCCTGACATATCACGTCGTGGCAGGTGCCGTGATGTCGACAGACCTGACCGACGGCATGACAGCGACAACCGTAAACGGCGCTGACATCACCATCGGTACCGAAGGCGGCGTAACCGTGAACGACGCAAACGTTGTTACCGCAGACATCGAAGCATCGAACGGCGTGATCCACGTCATCGACGCAGTGATCCTGCCACCAATGTAATCACGTCCCTCCCTGGACAAGACAAAGCCCCGGTCGATTGACCGGGGCTTTGTTGTTTTATCCTTGCCGATGATCGCGCCTGCCGCACGTGCAGGAGCCTCCGGCGGGGATATTTTTGCTCTGACGATGACGAAGGCTCGTGCCTTAGTGCAGCGGCAGGTTTGGTGGCGCGATCCGGCTGCTGGTGGCGACACGGTCGCCGACGACCAATCCGTCTGCCCCCGCCGTCACCTTGACCACAGCGCCGTCCATAACGTCACCACCAAGGATCATCTCGGCCAGTTGATCCTGCAAGGCGCGCTGGATCACCCGTTTTAGCGGGCGTGCGCCAAAGACCGGATCATAGCCTTCGTCCGCCAGCCATTGCAGTGCGGCATCATCCAGATCGAGGCTGATATTCCGCCCCGCCAGCCGTTTGGCCAGCAGACCCAGCTGGATCGTGACAATCCCCGTCATATCTTCGCGCGCCAGACGGTCAAAGATGATCGTCTCGTCCAGACGGTTCAGGAACTCGGGCCGGAAGTGACCACGCACCGCCTCCATCACGTCCAGTTTGGCGGCACTGGCATCGACACCGTCAGGCAGCTGGCTCAGCGCCTGCGCGCCAAGGTTCGACGTCAGGATGATCAAGGTCTGTTTGAAATCGACGTGACGGCCTTGGCCATCGGTCAACACACCATCATCCAGCACCTGCAACAGCACGTTAAACACATCGGGATGCGCCTTTTCGACCTCGTCGAACAGGATCACCTGATAGGGACGCCGCCGCACAGCCTCGGTCAGCACGCCACCTTCGTCATAACCGACATAGCCCGGAGGCGCGCCGATCAGCCGCGACACGGCGTGTTTTTCCATGAATTCGGACATGTCGATCCGCACCATCGCACTGTCATCGTCGAACAGGTATTCGGCAACGGCTTTGGTCAGTTCGGTTTTACCCACACCCGTTGGCCCCAGAAACAGGAACGACCCCAGCGGCCGGTTTTCATCGTTCAACCCGGCACGCGCACGGCGGACCGCATTGGCGACCGCCCGCACAGCCGATTTCTGACCGATCACGCGCTTGCCAAGCTCGTCTTCCATGCGCAGCAGCTTGTCGCGTTCGCCTTCCAACATCTTCGACATCGGAATACCGGTCCAGCGTTCGACCACTTCGGCGATCTGTTCGGGGCGCACGGCCTCTTCGACCATCAGGTCGTCATTCGCCTCGACCTCGGCCAGTTTGCGTTCCAACTGCGGGATCACGCCGTAGGACAATTCCCCCGCTTTCGCGAGGTTACCTTCGCGCTTGGCGATATCCAGATCAGCGCGAGCGCGGTCCAACCGTTCCTTGACGCCACGGGTGTCTTCCAGCTTGTCGCGTTCGGCCTGCCATTTCACCGTCATTTCAGATGCGCGGTCCTGCACGTCGGCCAGTTCCTGTTCCAGCTTGGCCAGCCGGTCCTTGGAGGCTTTGTCATCTTCCTTCTTCAGCGCCTCGGCCTCGATCTGCAATTGCAGGATCTGGCGGTCGAGCGCGTCAAGTTCTTCGGGCTTGCTGTCCACTTCCATGCGCAACCGGCTGGCGGCTTCGTCCATCAGGTCGATGGCCTTGTCCGGCAGGAAACGGTCGGTGATGTAACGGTGCGACAGCGTCGCCGCTGCAACCAAGGCAGAATCCGAGATCCGCACCCCGTGGTGCAGTTCATATTTCTCCTTGATCCCGCGCAGGATGCTGATCGTATCCACGACGGTCGGTTCTTCCACCAGCAACGGCTGGAACCGTCGGGCAAGGGCAGCGTCCTTTTCCACATATTTGCGATATTCGGCCAAGGTGGTTGCGCCGATACAGTGCAATTCACCCCGCGCCAGCGCCGGTTTGATCAGGTTTGCGGCATCCATTGCGCCATCGGCCTTGCCCGCACCGACCAGCGTGTGCATTTCGTCGATGAACAGAATGATCTCGCCCGCAGCAGTTTCGATCTCCTTCAGCACAGCTTTCAGCCGTTCTTCAAATTCACCACGGTATTTAGCGCCAGCAATCAGCGCGCCCATATCCAGTGCCATCAGTTTCTTGTTGCGCAGCGATTCAGGCACATCGCCGTTGACGATGCGCAGGGCCAAGCCTTCGGCGATGGCGGTTTTGCCCACACCGGGTTCCCCGATCAGGACGGGGTTGTTCTTGGTCCGGCGCGACAGCACCTGCATCGCACGACGGATTTCCTCGTCGCGTCCGATGATCGGGTCGATCTTGCCTTGTTCGGCAGCCTCGGTCAGGTCGCGGGCGTACTTCTTGAGCGCGTCGAAACTATCCTCCGCACTCGCACTATCGGCGGTGCGACCCTTGCGGATGTCATTGATGGCGGCATTCAGCGCCTGCGCAGTGACACCACCAGCATCCAGCGCGTCCTTGGCCTTGGATTTGACCAGCGCCAGCGCTGTCAGCAGACGTTCCACGGGAACAAAACTGTCGCCCGCTTTCTTGGCGATTTTTTCAGCCTCGTCGACCACCTTGGCGGTGACATTGTCCAGATACACCTGTGCGGCATCGCCCGTTACCTGCGGCAGCTTGGCAAGGCTGGCGTTAACGGCCCCCAGCACATCGGCAGGACGCCCGCCTGCACGGGTGATCAGATTGGCGGCAAGCCCTTCCTCATCGTCCAGCAAAGCTTTCAGCAGATGTTCCGGCGCCAACCGTTGATGGTTTTCGCGGATCGCGATCGTCTGGGCGGATTGGATGAAACCGCGCGACCGCTCGGTGAACTTGTCTAAGTTCATGTCGTTCTCCTTTATAAAGCGCCCGTTGACAGACATGCCCGGCTAAGCGGCACATGCCCAATTGGGCCTCAAAAGATAAATGGGTGGGGCGGATTGATTGCGCAAGACCAAGGCACAGGCTAGACCCCAACAAACAACACAAGGATTGCCAAGATGCCCGATGACCGTCTGATCGTTGCGATGGATGTCCCCAATGTCGTGGCCGGGCTGGATCTGGCCGCCACACTTGGCGATAGCGTCAGTTTCTACAAGATCGGGCTGGGGATGCTGACAGGCGGCGGTCTGGCGCTAGCCAATGAACTGAAACAGGAACAGGGCAAACGCATCTTTCTGGATATGAAGCTGTTCGACATCGGCGCCACTGTCGAAGCGGCCGTGCGCGGCATCGCGCAGTTCGATCTGGATTTCCTGACCGTGCACGGCGACCCGCATGTGGTGCGCGCTGCGCGTGAAGGGGCGGCAGGGTCCGACATGAAGATCCTGGCCGTGACGATCCTGACCTCGCTTGACCGGGACGATCTGGACGCCTCTTGTATCAAGG
>PUNR01000151.1 GCA_003551805.1 Loktanella sp. | reverse complement strand
GACGGGCACCGATCCGCCGCCATGCCCGTCCCCCGCCGCGCCGATCCCGATAGCCGACAGGACGATCATCGCCAGTACGACGACCAAATCCTGCACGATCAGGAAACCAAGGGCGATCTGGCCGTGCAAGCTATCAATCTCGCGCTTGTCGGACAGCAGTTTGACGATGATGATGGTCGATGAAAACGTCAGCGCAATGGCGACATAAAGGCTCGTGATCGCACCCAAGCCCAGCGCCATCCCGATCAGATAGCCAAATATGGATGTAAAGGCGACCTGCCCCAGCCCTGTCAGCAAGGATACCATGCCCAGCGACCGGATCAGCTTCACATCCAGCTTGATGCCGACCAGAAACAGCAGCACCGCAATGCCCAGTTCCGACAAAAGATGGATCACCTGCGCGTCGGATCTTACAAGGTCCAGCGCCGATGGTCCTACCAACAGCCCAACTGCGATAAAGCTGACGATCAGCGGCTGGCGCAACATCATGCCGACAAAACCGACAGCAGCGGCAAGCGCCAAAAGCAAGGCAAGCTCCCCGAAGGAAGACTGGATAATGGCATCCATCACGGGGCAAATTCCTTTTCGTTACATGCGCGATAAGAGGATCGATAAGGCAGCATGTTGCCCAACTCTTTGATCCAGCGCATGTTTGGTCGGCAAAAAGCTAGGCTTCCAGCTCTGCATCCCAGTAAAGGTAATCAAGCCAGCTTTCATGCAAGTGGTTGGGCGGGAATTTACGCCCGACATTGTGCAGTTGTGACGGCACCGGGCGTTTGGGCGGTTTGCGCAGCGACATTCCCGACTGGCGCAAGGATTTGGACCCTTTTTTCAAGTTGCACGACGAACAGGCCGCCACCACATTTTCCCATGACGTGACCCCGCCGGCCGCGCGCGGCACAACATGGTCGAACGTCAGATCACCCTTGGCGCCGCAATATTGGCAGCAGAATTCATCGCGCAAAAACAGGTTAAAGCGGGTGAACGCCACCTGCCGCTGCGGCGTCACATAATCCTTCAGCACCACAACCGACGGAATACGGATCACCGTCGAGGGGCTGCGCACCGTTTCTTCATATTCGCTGACGATCACCACCCGATCCAGCCACGCCGCCTTGATCGCTTCCTGCCAGGGCCAAAGCGACAGGGGGTAATAGGACAAGGGCCGGTAATCCGCATTCAACACAAGTGCGGGAAAGTGTTTGAGCGCACCCGGCGCGCGCACGAAATCGGTCCGAAACTCAGTCTGCGTCATATCCATATCCCACACATCCGGTGCGGAAGCCCTGAAAGACAGCGTTTCCGCATACCTGTTGGGATAGACTATATCTCGCGTCAGATTTGTGACAAGCCCTACAATTTGTGCCAAATAACCGCAGGCGCGGGCAGTTTTCCCGCACCTGCGGCTGTTTTCGGCGCTCCACCTGAAACAGGTTTTACAACCTCAGCGCACGACATGTACCGCGCATTGTGCGTGCCGGACCACGCGGGCGGCCGTCGAGCCCAGAAAGTAATCCTGCAACCCGGGTTTATGGGATGCAATAACGATCAGCTTGGCATCACATTTGTCGGCATAGTCCAGAATAGCCCTGCCGGCAGAGCCGTAGATAAGCACCTTTTCGATATCATCCACCCCGTCTACGACGCTTTCCAACGACGTTTTGGCTTGCTCGCGGTTGGCGGCCAACTGGCCATCGGGCAATTCCATCGCGATATAGCCCGGAATGGGTTCGATCGCATGGGCCAGAATGATCTTGCCGTGATCGGACTTCAGGGCCCGAGCGACATCTAACGCTCTTTCGATATGGGTACTGTGATCAAGCGCCACAGGAACAAGTATTGTATCGTACATAATGGATCCTCCCTATAGGCGGAATTATGCCACGATATGCAAAGGCGGTCCTTGCGATAGGTCAATAATGCCGGGCTGCGGTGATCAGTTCAACGCGGTACCCTGCCCTATTCCATCCCGAACCGGTCGCGCATGAAGGCCAGCGCCACTTGCAGACCGTCTGGGGCGATACCGTGGCCGGTGCCTTTCATGACATGGGCGTAAACCTCGGTCCAGCCGGCCTGTTGCAGTGCCTCTGCGGCCTGCGGCAATGACTGGGGCGGCACGACATCGTCCTGATCGCCATGGATCAGTAAAACGGGCGGGCGCGATTGCGCGTCGTCGATCAATTGTTCGGGCAACAGCAGCCGCCCCGAAAAGGCGACTATCCCCGCAAGTGCATCTTCGCGGCGCGGCACCACATGTAGCGCCATCATCGTGCCTTGGCTGAAACCCAGCACCATCACCTGTTCGGGCAGCAAGTCTTCGTCCACCATCACCCCGTCGATAAACGCATCCAGATCGGCGGCGGCGTTTTGCAGACCTGCGTTGCTTTCTTCCTCGCTTGATCCGTCGATCCAGGGGATCGGGAACCATTGATAGCCCATCGGCGCACCAGCGCAGGATTCGGGCGCATCAGGGGCGATGAACAAGGTGTCGGGCATATGATCGGCCAAAGGATCGGCCAACCCGATCAGATCAGCGCCATTCGCGCCATAGCCATGCAGGAAAATGACGCAAGACTGCGTTTCACCCGATTGCGGTTCGCGCCGTTGCGCCTGAAGTGCCCGTGTCATCTGATCCCTTCCCGTTGCTTTGCCTGTGCGTAATAGGCCCACATGACGCGCGCCGCAACCGACCGCCACGGTGCCCATGGTTCGGCCATCGCGCGCAGTGCCTTGTCCTTGGGCCGATCCGACAGGTCAAAGATCATCCGCGCGGCTTCCTGCAAAGCCAGATCACCGGGCGCGAACACATCGGCACGCCCTAACGAAAACATCGCATAAATCTCTGCCGTCCAGACGCCGATGCCGGTGACTGCGGTCAATTTCGCGATGACATCCTGCGTGGGTAATGCGTGCAGGCGCGGATAATCCAGATCCGCCGCCGCCAGCGCCTTGGCATAGCGCGCTTTCTGCCCGCTTAGGCCCAGCGCGCGCAAATCATCGGTGCTGGCCTGTGTCACCCGCTTGGGGTCGGTCATGCCCGCGCCGTCCAGCCGCCCCATGATCGCATTGGCGGATGCCACGCTGACCTGCTGGCTGACAATCGCACCCAGCAACGCACCAAAGCCGTCGGGTTTCAGCCGCAGGGGGATTTCAGGCAGATCAGGCAGGATCAGGGCAAAACGCGGCTCGACCAGCGCCAGATGCGCCATGCCTTCCGCCAGACAATCCTGCGATGTGATCACCCGCATTGCGCCACCCAGTCCAATGCCGCCTGAACGTTTTCCACCGTCAACCAGTTGCCCTGCGCAGGCCGTGCCAGCATCAGCACTGGGATCCCCAAGGCGCGGGCGGCGGTCAGTTTCGTGGCACTCGCCTGTCCGCCTGCGTTCTTGACGACCAGCCAGTCAACGCCAAGGCGCGTGAATAACGCAGTCTCGTCCACAACAGAAAACGGCGGACGCCCGACCAGAAATTCGCCACCGGCAAAGGGAAACGGCGTGTCCGGCGGATCAATCTGGCGACAGATCACACGCCGCCCTACCAGATTGGCAAACCCGGCCAAGGTCTGCCGGCCAGTCCCCAGAAACACGGTTGAACCTAGCGGAATGTGACCTGCGGCATCAGCCTCTTGCGCAATCGTGGTCCAGCGGTCCCCCTTAGCCGGTTGCCAAGCAGGGCGCAAAAGCTGGCAAAACGGCAGCCCCAGATCAGCGCAGACAGCCGCCGACCGCGCCGTGATCCGGGCAGCATAGGGATGGGTCGCATCCAGCACGGCATGGATGTTTTTCCGCGTCAGAAAATCGCGAAACCCCGCCTCGCCCCCGAAACCACCTTGACAGACGGGCACAGCCAAAGGCGCGGGGTCTCGCGTCACCCCAGCCAACGATGCAATGACATCGCGGCCTTGCAAGGCGGTCGCAATCACCCGCGCCTCGCCCGTGCCGGCCAGCAGCAATAGCGTCATCCCTGCGCCCTCGCCAGGATCGCACCTGCGCGGTCGATGACGACAATATCGAACTGCATCCCCGCAAAGCGCGTATTCACCTGCGCCAGCGCACGGTCCGCCACCGCCTGCGCCAATGGGGCACCTGCGATCTGATACGCCTCAAGCGCGGTATTGGCATCCGCAAGGCGTGGGTCGCCCGTCATTTGCGCCAGCCCTACAAAATCAACCTGACTACGCCCTGAATGCAAATCCATCGCGCCCTGCGCCAGTTTGGTGATCTTGCCGATCCCGCCACCGATCGTCACCTTGGCCACCGGATGCTTTGCCAGATACTTCAACATCCCCCCGGCAAAATCCCCCATATCCAGCATCGCATGATCCGGCAAACCATAGAGCGCCTGCACCACACGTTCCGACGTCGCCCCCGTGCAGCCTGCCACATGGGTTAACCCGCCGGCACGCGCCACATCAATCCCGCGATGAATTGACGCGATCCACGCAGCACAGCTAAACGGCCGCACGATCCCCGTGGTCCCAAGGATCGACAGCCCCCCCGCGATCCCCAAGCGCGGGTTCCACGTCTTCAACGCCAGCTCTGCGCCGCCGGGCACCGAAATTTCGATCGTGACATCTGGATTCTGCCCATAGACCGCAGCCATTTCCGTCACCACATCCGTCATCATCTGGCGCGGCACCGGATTGATCGCAGGCTCACCCACGGCAATCGGCAGCCCGGGCTTGGTGACCATGCCCACACCGTCGCCCGCCTTGAACAGCACTCCGCCGGACGAGGCACTGACACGCACCACAATCAGCGCCCCATGCGTCACATCAGGATCATCGCCCGCATCTTTGGTTATGCCCACCTCGGCCCAGCCGTCGCCCGCTTCGGCCAAGGCCAGCGGAAACACTGGTGTCTCGCCCTTGGGCAAAGTGATCGTGACATCGCGGGCGAATGCACCGCCCCATAGCCGGATCAGCGCCGCCTTGGTCGCTGCGGTCGCACAAGCGCCTGTGGTCCAGCCACGGCGCAATTCTGTCTGGGGTTTGCGTGTCATCGGCGCGACGATAGGCAGCGCACGGCATGACGGCAATCGACAATCGCAGGTCGCATCATCGCTTTCCAAAACCGGATTTCAGCGGCATATACAGGACATGACACAGAACTTCCCCCTTCCCGGCCATGATTGGCCCGTGATGCAACCCGGCTGGGTCTGGTTGTGCGGTGCGGGCCCAGGTGATCCGGGGCTTCTGACGCTGCACGCGTTGAACGCGTTGCGGCAAGCCGACGTGGTGATCTACGACGCGCTGGTGCAAGAGGCGATCCTTGATTGGGCACCGCAGGCCGAACACATCTACGCCGGCAAACGCGGCGGCAAACCTTCGGCCAAACAACGCGATATATCGTTGCGGCTAGTGGACCTCGCGCGCGCTGGCAAACGTGTGCTGCGGCTGAAAGGCGGCGATCCATTCGTTTTCGGTCGTGGCGGCGAAGAAGCACAAACACTGGTGCAACACGACATCCCGATCCGGATCATCCCGGGCATCAGCGCGGGTATCGGCGGGCTGGCCTATGCAGGCATCCCCGTCACCCATCGTGATGTGAACCAGTCTGTGACTTTCGTCACCGGCCACGACCAGTCGGGCAACACGCCCGGATCACTGGACTGGACCAGCATTTCCAAAGGTTCCCAGGTCATCGTCATCTACATGGGCATGAAACATATCGCCCAGATCGCCACCCACCTGATCGCCGCAGGGCGCAGCCTGCACGAACCCGCCGCCGTCGTCACCACCGCGACAACCAAGGACCAGCAAGTGCTGGAAACCACGCTTGGCACCATCGTGGACGACATCGCCAAAGCCAATCTGGAACCACCGGCGATCATCTGCATCGGCCAGTCCGTGCTGATGCGCCAGGTCCTTGACTGGCAAGGCATGGCCGCAGGCAACGCCCCGCGTAACCTCGACCCGCTCGGGCGGGGACGCGCCGCCGATTCCGCCTGATGCCCGTCTTCTTATTTCCCAAAATACTCCCGCCGGAGGCGTCCCGGAGGGACCCATGCGCTTCCTGATCAGCGCCCCCGCCTCTGGCAGCGGCAAAACCACGGTCACACTGGGTCTTTTGCGCGCGATCAGCCGGACTGAACCCATCCACAGCGCCAAATCCGGCCCTGATTACATCGACCCCGCTTTTCACGCCGCAGCAACCGGCCTGCCTTGCGTCAACCTCGACGCATGGGCAATGACGCCCGAACGGATCAGGGCGCTGGCTGCAGGGGCAAAATCCCTGATCGT
>PUNR01000172.1 GCA_003551805.1 Loktanella sp. | reverse complement strand
TGGTCGATGTCAAAATCACCGAAGGGTTGAATTTCCGCACGGTGAACGTGCAGACATCCAGCGTGATGCCAACGATGTTCATGAAACTGCTTGGCATCAACGAGGTGCGCATGACCCCCGTCAGCGCGTCCGAAGAACGCTATAGCAAGGTCGAAGTCGCACTGGTGCTGGATCTGTCCAATTCGATGAACAGCTTCAGCAGGATTGATAACCTGCGCGATGCCGGTGCCGATTTCGTTGATACGCTGTTCGAGAACGCGGAACCGGATCAGGTGTCACTGTCAATCATTCCCTACACAGGGCAGGTGAACCTTGGTCCGGTGTTTTCGCAGTATTTCAACATCACGCCGCGCTTGACCCAATCACAGTGTGTAGACTTTCATCCGTCAGTCTATACCTCCATGGCCATCGCGCCAGGCGCAAATTTGACTGGTACAGGTCATTTCGATCCGTGGCATACGACCGCAACACCGCAAATGTTTTTTTGCCCTACGCATACAAGCGCGCGGGGCGAGATGGTCGTCATGTCCGGCGATCCGTCATTCCTGCGTTCGCGGGTCAGCAATCTGATGGCAGATGGCAACACGTCGATCGAGATTGGCGTGAAATGGGCCGCAGCGCTTCTTGATCCTGCGATGCGCCCTGTAATCACTGATATGATTGCCAACGGTCATGTATCGTCTGATTTTGCCGGCCGGCCGCTTGATTATGACGATCCTGATGTCTTGAAGGTAATGGTGATCATGACCGACGGCGAAAACTTCGAGCAATGGATGATGGCAGAAAGTTATAAGACCGGGTGGGCGCCAATCGTGCAGAACAACAACGACGGTCGATTGTCAGTCTATCACTCGGGCATCTCGGGCTCGAATAAGTGGTATAGACCACATAACGAATCTTGGAGCGACCGTGCATGGGGCGCTAGTTCTTCCAGCACACTCGGTCCGAACACGCAGCTAACATGGGACCAAGTTTGGACGATGCATACGGTACGTTGGGTCGCGCGTTACCTCTACCCGACCAATGCAACACGGGGCAACAGGACCATCAACCAGTGGGTTGACACTATTCTGTCACGTCGTTCGGCCAGCGTGAAAAACGAACATCTTGCCTCTATTTGCAGCACCGTCAGGGCACGCGATATCCCGATTTTCACAGTCGCATTCGAAGCACCCGACGCGGGTGTCGCCGCAATGCGCATGTGTGCGACCTCGCAAAGCCATTTCTTTGACGTCAACGGGACGGATATCCGCGGTGCTTTCCGCGCGATTGCTGGCACGATCAACAGATTGCGTTTGACACAATGACACCTGTTCGCGACTTCCTTGGCCGCTTCTGGCGCGATGAAAGCGGCGTCGCGACAATCGAATTCGTGATTGTCGTGCCAGTCATGTTCACCTTTCTGTTCATGGGCGTCGAACTGGGGCTTACGATGACACGGCAGGTGATGCTGGACCGAGCTGTTGATATATCGATCCGCGATCTGCGCCTTGGGAAGATTCAGAATCCTGATATCAATACGTTGCGCAAAAATATCTGCGATCACACCGTGATCCTGAGAGATTGCGAGACCAGCCTTTTACTTGAACTGCGCCGCGTCAGCACCACGACATGGAACTATCCGCAGACACCGGTTGCCTGCATCGACCGGGCTGAGGAAATTGCCCCACAAACAGATATCGTTGCGGGCGGCAGCAATGATCTGATGATCATGCGGGCCTGTGTCGTCACCGATCCGTTGTTCCCGACATCGCGCTGGGGTCTGCGGTTGCCGCTTGATGCCAGCGGCGGTTACCAGCTTTTTACCGTGTCATCTTTTGTGAATGAACCCAGATGAGAAAATTCCTTTCCCGTTTCTGGCGCGACGAGGCCGGTGTCGTAACAGTCGAAACCGTCATAGCCGTGCCTTTTGTGGCACTCGCCTTTGGGGCGACTTATGTATTTTTTGATGTGTACCGCGTCACGACGGCAGGCCAGAAAGCGGCCTATATCGTGGCTGACAACATTTCCCGCCAGACCGACCCTGTGGACGCGGATTATATTTTCGGTCTGAATACGCTTCATGATATTCTTGCACGGACACGCAATACCACGCGCATCAGGGTGTCCAGCATCGGCTGGAGCGATCAGGATAACAAGTTCATTGCCATCTGGTCGGTCAACACTGGTGTCGGGCCTGCCTTGACCACGGCCTTGCTGACCGAAAACCTGACCAACACCTTCCCAACGATCCCGCAGGGTGAAACATTCTTGTTTGTTGAAACCTCGGTTGATTACACCCCGCTTTTCAAAGTGGGCATATCAGAACAGACGTTCCGTCAGGCTGTCGTCACGCGCCCACGGTTCGCGCCACAGGTTGCCTTTGATGATGGCACAACCATCCTGTCGCAGGATTTCGGCCCGCCTACCTGCGACGATGGCGACACCCTTTGCAGCCCCGGCGAAACATAAAGCCAAATTCGGCGTGTTTAGTGACCAAAGGACTATGACCCGAAGATCATTGCCCTTGCCGCGCCTTTGCCCGATGTTGTGCGTGACAGTAACAGGGTATCGCGCATGAAACGTATCACAATGACACTGGATGACGACCTGCTGGCCGCTGTCGATGCGCATATGGATGCTTGCGGTGCAACCAACCGGTCAGAGGCGATCCGCGATCTGGTCGCGCGGAGCCTTGCACCCTCCGCCCCTTCTGATGCGGCCTGTCTGGGTGTCGTCAGCTATACCGTGGACCCTGACATGCGCGACCTTGCGCGCAAGATCCCGCAGGTGCGGCAGGACAACCACGATCGTTTCGCCGCCGCCTTGTCAGTGCCGGTCGATCATTCCACCTCGGTCGAGGTTGCCGTCATCAAAGGCTCCGTGGCCGAGGTCGAGGCGATTGCCAACGCTTTGTTTCTTGAACGCGGCGTGCGCCATGGCCGTCTGGCGCTGGTGCCCGTGGTGATCGATGATGCACCCCACGCGCATGGCAATGGCGCACCGCACCGGCATGCAAAGGTGGTTAGCCGGTTTCAGTGATCCGCGTTATAGCGTCCTACCGCCACTGCCTTAAAGGCAGCAGCAACACGGCAAGCCGCTGCGGGTTGGCCTAGCTCGTCAGGCGTTTGAAACGCTGCAATTGTCATGACAGTAATAGTCAAACACATGGCAACCGCGTTGTTCAGCGTTTCACGAAACCTTCATGGTCAGAACACACGACGTCCTGCGCTATAGCTTTGCTGCACCATCGCGATGTCATCAAGGACGGCGAAAGCCACCAGATCAGCACGCTGCCCGATCGCAAGCTGCCCGCGGTCTGTCAGCCCTGCGGCCTTGGCGGGGGCGGATGTGACCGTTGCGATCCCGCGCGGCAGATCATCCCAGATCAACCCCAGCCGCACCGCCGCCAGCAACAAGGCTGCAGGCACATAATCGGACGACAAGATGTCCAGCCTGCCCGCCTTGGCCAGATCAACAGCCGCCACATTGCCTGAATGCGATCCACCCCGGATCAGATTGGGCGCACCCATGATGACCGCAATATCATTGGCGTGACATGCGTCAGCCGCCTCCATGCTGGTTGGAAATTCCGCCAGCCTGACGCCGTACGCGTGGCTGGTGGCGACCTGTCCGGCGGTTGTATCATCATGGCTGGCCAGCACCGCGCCCAGCCTATTGGCCGCAGCCACTGTCGCTGCCTCGTGCGTGGTACCAAACTGCGCCTGCAAACCGTAAAGAAAGTCCACATAACCCGCGAAATCAGCCTCGCTCAGGTTATGCTTGCCGCGCACATAAGCCTCGAATTTTGCGACATCGGAAAACTGCCGCTGGCCCGGCGTGTGATCCATCATCGAGATGATGCCGATCCGGTCAGCGGTGCCAAATTCCGCCAGCTCCTCGGTCAGGGTTTCGGAACAAATCTCGGCTCGCAGGTGCAGGTGGTGGCTGATGCGCAACGCGCCTGCATCACGCATCGCCAGAATTTCATCTGCCATTCGGCGGGCGTATTTGCCATAACGCTTGCCACCGCCCGACGTGATCGACCCGACACGGATCGCGTCGAACACCGTGGTAATTCCGCAACCCGCCAGTTCGCGGTCATGCGCCATGATCGCCGCGCGGTAGGGCCAGTCTACCTTGGGCCGTGGCGACAGATGCCGTTCAAGGTTGTCCGTGTGCAATTCCACGAGTCCGGGGGCAAGGTAATCACCGCCCAGATCGACGGCCCCCTTCGGCACACCAGCCCCTGTGCCGATATCAGCAATCAGCCCGTCCTTGATCTGCAGCGATCCGGTGGTGACCTGATCGGCAAGGATCAGGCGGGCGTTGGCAAGAATAATCTGGTCTGTCATGTCAGTGTCACGATGCTTTGGCTAAAGATGGATCTATGTTTGAACGCTTTGCAATTTTCTACACGCCCACGGGTGCGCTGGCTGATTTCGGCGCAGCCTGGCTGGGCTGGGATAGCGCCATAGGGCGCGCTGTGCCGCATCCTGACACTGGCCTTGATGTGGCCACCATCACCGCCACCCCGCGTAAATACGGGTTGCACGGCACGTTGAAGGCCCCGTTCCGGCTGTCTGTCGAGAGTGATCCTGCAAATTTGCAAATGGCTGTTGCAGACTTTGCAAAGCGTCATGCCGCCGTCGCTATCGGCCATCTTCAAATGGCCCATCACCACGGTTTCATCGCGTTGCGCCCCGCAAGCGACCCACCTGCCTTGCACGCACTGGCACGCGCGGTTGTCACAGAACTTGACCAGCACCGTGCGCCCCTGACGGACGCCGACATCGCACGACGCAGAAAAGCGCCCCTGACCGCGCGGCAAGACACGCAAATGCTGGACTGGGGTTATCCCTATATATTTGACGATTTCCATTTCCACCTGACCCTCAGCGGGCCGCTGCCTGATGCCCAAGGGGCGCAGGTCGTCAGCACCCTGCAACCGATGCTGGCCCCGGTCATCGCTACGCCTTGGCTGATCGACGCAGTCACCTTGATGGGTCAGGATGCAGACGGCATGTTTCACCAGATCCACCGCTATGCCCTGACCGGGTAAAGCAGGCACAAGATACGCTCTACTGTCTCGTCCAGATCAGCGGAATTGTCGATGGTGACGGCGTCAATCCCTTCGGGCAGTGCGTAGTCCGCCCGCCTCAGCCTGCGGGCGATATCTGCTGCCGTTTCACGACCACGCGCGGCAAGACGCTCTGCCAGAACTTTGTGATCCGCAGTCAGTTGGATCACCATGAACGGGTCAAACTGCGCCTTTGCCGCAGGTAAGGCCGCCCGCGACAGATTGGCAAGCATGTCTTTGCCTGCAGCCAGATCATCCGCCACACGCGCGGGGATCGCGTAATGCAAGCCATGCGCAGGCCACGACAGCGCAAATTCGCCCTTGGCCGCGCGGGTATGGAACTGCGCCTCGTTCACACCGTCAAAATCCTCGCCGCCTGCATCACCGGGCCTTGTGATGACACGACGGACAAGCGCAAGACTCGGGTCACGCGCGGCCAATGCCACCATCACCGAATCCTTGCCCACACCGGATGGGCCGACGATGGCGATAAAGCGTCCGGTCATGCCGCCAATCCGGGGGTAAATCGGGTCACGTCAACCTGTCGGTCACAGATTTCATCTCGCGCGGCATGGTCGTGGAAAATCCCGATGATCGCAGCACCGCGTGCCTTGGCCTCTTGCACCATCGCCAGCACCGTAGCGCGGTTGGTGGGGTCAAGGCTGGCGGTGGGTTCATCCAACAACAGCGCGGGATAAGGATAGGCGAAACCGCGCGCGATATTCACCCGCTGCTGTTCGCCCCCCGAAAAGGTCGTTGGGCTAAGCGACCAAAGCCGCTGCGGGATATTCAGCCGCGCCAGCAGATCGGCGGCCTTGGCCCGCGCGACATCAGGCGCGGTGCCCGTGACCAGCAAAGGTTCGGCCACCACATCCAGCGTCGGCACGCGCGGCACGACGCGCAGGAACTGACTGACATGGCCTAGGGTGCCCCGCCTGAGCGCGATCACATCGCGCGGTGCGGCCCCAGCCAGCTCGACACCCGCCACGCGGATCGAGCCGGCGGCGATCCGGTAGTTGCCCCAGATCATCCGCATCAGCGTGGACTTGCCCGCGCCCGAGGCGCCGGTCAGCGCCACGCACTCCCCCGGCCGCACCTGCAGCGTGGCCCCCCGCATCACCTCGATCACCGCACCGCCCTGGGTGTGGAGGGTGAAGCACTTGGCCACGTCGCGGACATCGATGAGGGGGGCGTTCATGGGG
>PUNR01000086.1 GCA_003551805.1 Loktanella sp. | reverse complement strand
CGCCAACACGTTGCCATCGGCGTCACTGACGCCATCGCGCACGAAGGGGAACAGATCGTCAATCTGGTCTTGCGTGAAATGATCATTCATCGGCGACAGCACGCCTGCCGATTTGAACAGCCCAAGCTGAGAACTGTCGATCATCGCACAATCAGGGCCGCGCCCTGCGCGCACCTGTTCGAGCATCCGCGCCTGTTCCTGTCCGATGTTGTCGGTCTGCAATTGCGTCTCGATCCGCCAGTCGGGGTAATCGGCCATCAGCGCCAGAAACCGTTCTTCGAAAAATTCGCGTGTCGCATCATCGGATGAATAAAGATCAAACGCCGTCAGCCGGAAGGTCATCACATTGGGCGCATCCGCAGGTCCGACACGGTCGCGGGTAATCAGGTCTTGTGCCGTGGTGCCGCTGGCGGTCAGGGCAAGTGCTGCTGTCAAAGGATAGGCAAGGGCAAAACGCATCGGATTCTCCTGTTGGTTTGTCTAGTTTACGCGCCGCCCGCTGGCGGGATCGAACAAATGGGCGCGGGTCATGTCGGGGTGTAAATGCGCTGTTGCACCGGGGCGCAGGGCAGGGTCAGGGGCCATGCGCACCCAGACCGGACCAAGCGCATCTGTCTGCCATAGGGCAAGTGTTTCGGCGCCCAAAGGTTCCAGCATATCCAGTTGCGCTGGCATCCCGCTGTCGCCCAAGGTCAGCGCCTCGGGCCGCAGACCCAGTGTAACAGGGCCACGATGGCGGGCGTCGCAGGGCAGGTGCAGGCCGCTGGCAAGCGTCAGGCCGCGATCATCCAGCACTCCGTCTGCAAAGGTCATGGCGGGTGCGCCGATGAAACCGGCCACAAACCGCGACACAGGTGTATTGTAGATGTCCATCGGTGTGCCGATCTGCTCGATCCGACCTGCGTTCATCACAACGACGCGGTCGGCCATTGTCATCGCCTCTGTCTGGTCATGAGTGACGTAGATCGTGGTGGTGGGCACGCGGGCGTGCAGGCGCTTGATTTCGGTACGCATGGTCAGGCGCAGGCGGGCATCAAGATTGGACAGGGGTTCATCGAACAAAAACAACCGCGGCCTGCGCACAATCGCGCGGCCCATCGCGACGCGCTGTTTCTGGCCGCCCGACAGATCACCGGGCAGGCGGTGCATCAGTTCTGTCAGCTCAAGGATCTCGGCGGCTTGTGCAACCGCGGCTTTGACATCGGCCCGCGACGCACCACGCCTGCGCAAGCCAAAGCCGATGTTCTGCGCGACTGTCATATGCGGATAAAGCGCGTAATTCTGGAACACCATCGCCACGTCACGCGCTGCGGCACCCAGATGGTTGACCTTGTCACCTGCTATCTTAATCACGCCGTCAGACGCGTCTTCCAACCCTGCAATCAGGCGCAGCGTCGTGGATTTGCCGCAGCCAGAAGGGCCGACAAGCACAACAAATTCATTCGCGGCAACATCCAGATTGATGCCGTCCACCGCCGCAGGGCCCGACCCGTACCGCTTGACCAGATCATATAAGCCCAAGGTGGCGCCTTGTGGGACGGTGCCTTTTGCGGCGGTCGGGTCTGGCATGATCGCGGGCATATTCATTCACCAATGATAGAAGGAACCCCGCCAAGGTCCAGATATTCCGTTAAAATCTGGCAGCCCCGCTTGCAATTGCGGCAGAGCGGCAGATATTCCAGCAGATGTTTAACGCAAATGCCGCCGAAAAGATCCCGACCCGCAAAAAGCTGAACGCGGTTTTCCGTGTGCTGGTCACCTGCGCGCTTTTGGCAATGCTGTGGCGGCTGACGGATGGGCCAGCGGTGCTGGCGCTGCTGGGGCAAGTCAGCTTGCCTTGGTTGCTGGCGGCTTTGGCGCTGGCGCATGGGCAAGTGCTGCTGTCGGCGCTGCGCTGGCGGCTGACTGCTGCACAACTGGACCAGCCGATGCGCAGGCGCGATGCGATCGGGGAATATTATTTGTCGCAATTCGTCAATCTGGCGGTGCCAGGCGGTGTGCTGGGCGACGCCGGTCGCGCTGTGCGCCAGCGGCATCAGGCAGGCATGCTGCGTGCAGCACAGGCGGTCGTGCTGGAACGTCTGGTCGGGCAGGTCGCGTTGTTCGTCGTCCTGTTTGCGGGTGTGATGGTCGTGGTGATCCGGCCCGGTGGCCTGACCTTGCCGGACTGGTTGTCAGGCATTGTTGGCTGGCTGGCAGTGGGCGTGCTGGTTGTACTGGTTCTGGGTGCCTTGCTGCTGGCCGTACCGGGGCGGGTGTCGCGGGTAGCTGCGGGGTTTGTAGCGGCACTGCGTCTGGGCCTGCTGGCGCCCGGGGTCTGGCCGCGGCAAGTGGGGCTAAGCCTGCTGATCGTGGCCTGCAATCTGGCCAGTTTTGCTTTTTGCGCCAAGGCGACAGGCACAAATCTGCCTTTTGCGGCGATCGTCACGATCCTCCCGCTGATCCTGACATCGATGATGATCCCCTTGTCGGTGGGTGGCTGGGGTCTGCGCGAAGGGGCCGCTGCCGCGATCTGGCCAGTTCTGGGTGCACAGGCCGAGGCCGGCATCGCTGCCAGCATCGCCTTTGGTCTGGTGATCCTTGCCGCCAGCCTGCCCGGCATCTGGGTGCTTCTCGCACGGCGGCGGCAGAGGCAGGGTGGGGAAAGTGCCTGATAAGTCTGCCGCTGCAATGCACCGAGACGCGGTCATTTTGTTGATAGGGGGGAACCTTTGCTTCTTTTGGGCGCTATGTTAGCTTAGTTACTCTTCCGCTGGAGGAGTGTATTCTGTTGCGTCGGGTTGTGCCCGCTTTCATTGTCGAAAGGACCAAAACCCTATGGCAAAACTCATGGAAATCTGGCGGGTCGGGGTGGCTGTTTTTGCCACTGCGGGTGAAAAACATCTAGGTTTAATCGCCGCGGGCGTGGCGGTTTTCGGGATGTTCGGCATTTTTCCGGGGCTTGCTGCAATCATCGCGATTTTCGGTTTGGTGGCGGACCCTGTGGTGATTTCCGATCAGTTGAGCCTGATGGAAGATATCATTCCCGATGACGCCTACAGATTGATACAAACGCAGATTAACGGGCTGATCCTTGCTCCGGCGCAGACGTTGGGCTGGGCCTCGGCCCTGTCGATCCTGTTGGCCTTGTGGTCTTGCCGGGCGGCTGTGGGCGCGCTGATCGGCGGGTTGAACGCAATTGCGGGCCAGAAACAGCGCAATACCTTTGTACAGATCATCGTCGCGCTTTTGCTGACGTTTGCTTTGGTGTTTCTGGCGATTGTGGCGGTCAATGTCGTGATTGTGCTGCCGATTATCATGGCGTTTCTGCCTTTGCCTGCAGGCACCGCATGGCTTCTGGAAGGGCTGCGGTGGGCTGTCGCGCTGGCCGTTTTAATGGCAGGGTTGGGGTTGCTTTACCGCTTTGGTCCGGTGCGGATCGACCGGCGTGGGCGCTGGGTGACGGTGGGGGCCTTGGTGGTTGTCGTCGTCTGGATCGCCGCATCGGCAGGCCTGTCATACTATCTGACCAATTTCGCCAGCTATAACGAGGTTTACGGGTCGATCGGGGCGGTGATCGGCATGATGCTGTGGCTTTATGTCAGCGCCTATCTGATCCTGCTTGGGGCGGCGCTGAACATGCATGTGCATGGCCAGAGCCATGAACCCGAAGCCAAGACCGATGCGGTGCTGGAAGGCGTGTAAGGTCCGGCCCCTGACGGGGCGCGGATGCGCTCCGCGCGGGGATATTTAGGCTCGGACGATGGGGGCGTTTTACGTTACAGCGGCCTTTTGCCGGAAGGCGGGGGCGTCCCAGAGTTTATCTTGCATAACGCGCGAAATGATTGCGACTGCTTTTGTGACATCATCCGCATCAATGAACAGCGGGGTGAAGCCAAAGCGCATGATATCGGGCGCGCGGAAATCACCCACCACGCCATGCGCGATACAGGCCTGCATTGCAGCATAGCCATCGGCAAAGCGGAACGACACCTGCGAGCCGCGCTCTGCGGGATCGCGTGGGCTGGCGAGTGTCAGCATCGGGCAGGCTGCCTCGACCCCGTCGATGAATTGCTGGGTCAGCGCGATGGAAGCTGTGCGGATATCCTCAAGATCGACGCGGTCCCAGATATCAAGCGACGCATCGAGGGCAGCCAGTTGCAGCACTGGCGGCGTACCGACGCGCATCCGTTCGATCCCCGTGCCGGGGCGGTAGCCCGGTTCAAAGGCGAAAGGCGCGGCATGGCCGAGCCAGCCAGACAAGGCAGGCTGGCAGCGGTCGATGTGACGGGGCGCGACATAGATGAACGCGGGCGCGCCCGGCCCGCCGTTCAGGTATTTGTAGGTGCAGCCCACCGCGAAATCGGCCCCGCCGCTGGCGACATCTACCGCCAAGGCCCCCGCCGAATGGGCCAGATCCCAAATCGCCAGCGCGCCTGCGTCATGGGCTGCGGCGGTCAGGGCAGGCATGTCGTGCAGCCGGCCGGTGCGATAATCGACCTGCGTCAGCATCAGCACGGCAAGATCGTTGTTGATGTGGTCGGCGACATCCTCGGGGGGTACGATTTTCAGCTCGTACCCGCGATCCAGCGACTTGATGAGCCCTTCGGCCATATAGATGTCAGAGGGGAAGTTGCCTGAATCCGTCAGGATCACCTTGCGATCCGGCACCAGATCAAGGGCGGCGGCCAGCGCCTGAAAGACCTTGACCGACAGCGTATCACCCAGCACGCAATGCCCCGGTTCCGCGCCAATCAGCCGTCCGATCCGGTCGGCATAGGTGGTGGGTTGCGCCATCCAACCCGCGCGGTTCCAGCCGGTGATCACCATTTCGCCCCATTCGCGGGTCACGCAATCATTAATCCGCGCTGCCGCCGCCTTTGGCAGCGGGCCCAGCGAATTGCCGTCGAGATAGATCATGTCGTCGGGCAGATGGAACATCGCCTTGGTCTGCGAAAAATCCCGAATGAAATTGTCAGTCATACTTGGCCCCCCGAAATCTGGATTGTTTGCCCGTTTACGCTGCGCGCACCGTCCGAACATAGCCACATGGCGGCGGCGGTGGTTTCATCCACCTCGAGCAGGCGGCGGTGGCGGTTGCCCTTTGCAATCAGATCAACCGCGCCTGCCTCGTCCACGCTGAAGCGTTTCATTAACCCCGGCAACTGGTTCTGAACGATGGCGGTATCGACATAGCCGGGGCAAAGCGCGTTAAAGGTGATTGGGCTGCGCATATATTCCTCTGACAGACCGCGGATCAGGCCGATCACGGCATGTTTGCTTGCGGTATAGGGGATCGCGTTTTTCAAGCCGCGCACACCCGCGATGGACGACACCACGATCATTCGTGCGGGCATGTCCGGCGTCAGCGTGGCCAATGCGGCCTGAAAGGTCAGAAAAACCCCGTCGAGATTGGTCGCCATCGTGTGCCGCCATGCGGCCAGCGTGGTTTTTGCAAACGGTCCGCCTTCGGCGATACCGGCATTGGCGATGCATATCTGCACCGGCCCGCGCGCCTTTGCCGCAGCAGCGATACCATTGCGCACGGCGGATTCGTCGGTGACATCCATCACGAGCGTATGCAGGCGCGGATGGGTGGCGGCGAAAGCATCCAGCCTGTCACCATCGCGGCCCGTGATCGTGACCTCTGCGCCCGCTTCGGCCAGCGCCAGCGCGATGGCTTTGCCGATCCCGGTGCCGCCGCCTGTTACCAGCGCGTGTTTGCCTGCATGTTCCATCTGCATCCTCCCCCTATTTGGGGACATGCTACTCGTCAGGAAGTGATGGACAAGGGCAAAGCGGCGGGGCACACCTGACGTCATGAAATGGATCGATATCCCCCCCGTCTGGCTGGCGCTGGCGCTGGTCATGACCTGGCAGATCAGCGTGCTGCAACCATTGGCGCTGCGCATCGGGCATCCGGTATTGTCGCTGCTGGGTGGTCTACTGGTGGGGGCAGGGCTGGTGCTGATGCTGCTGGCGGCCATGGAAATGCGCAAGCGCAAAACCACGATCATTCCGCATCTGGAGGCTGACGCGCTGGTCACCACAGGTGTGTTTTCGCGCAGCCGCAACCCGATCTATCTGGGGGATGTGCTGATTCTGGCGGGGCTTGCTTTGCGCTGGGATGCACCAGTCGCGCTGCTGCTGGTGCCTCTGTTCATGGCCACACTGACGCAGCGGTTTATCGTGCCCGAAGAAAACCGGCTGCGACGCAAATTCCGCGCCGATTTTGCCCGCTATTGCGAAAAGACCCGGCGCTGGTTGTGACTGTTAGCGCACGACAGG
>PUNR01000412.1 GCA_003551805.1 Loktanella sp. | reverse complement strand
CCAGACGGTCCTGATCGGCCATCCAGAATAGCACCTCGTCCACCTCGCCATCGGGGTAGGCGTCGCCCATTGCGGCGCGGGTCGCCTTGGCGATTTTCACGCCAAGGTCGATGCTGGTTTCATCGACCAGTTGCAGCGGGCCCAGCGGCATGCCGACCAGTTTGGCCGCGTTTTCGATCAGGGCGGGGGAGACCCCTTCCTTCACCATGCGGATGCCTTCGTTGATGTATGGAATGATGCAGCGGTTGGCGTAGAAGAACCGCGCATCATTGACCACAATCGGCGTCTTGCGGATCTGGCGCACAAAGTCGAGCGCTTTGGCCACGGCAACATCACCTGTCTTTTCGCCTTTGATGATTTCCACCAGCAGCATCTTGTCCACGGGGGAGAAGAAGTGGATGCCGATGAATTTTTCCGGATCGTTGCTGGCTTTCGCCAGTTCGGTGATCGGCAAGGTCGATGTGTTGGTGGCAAAGATGCAATCGGGACCAGTCACCGCCTGCACCTTTTTGGTGACGTCTGCCTTGACGGACGTATCCTCGAACACCGCTTCCACGATCAGGTCGCAGTCTTTCAAGGCGGCGTAATCGGTCGTGGCGTTGATCAGACCCAGAACGGCGGTTTTCTTGTCCTCGGTCACCTTTTTGCGGGCGATGCCTTTGTCCATGTAATCGGCGGTGTAGGATTTGCCTTTGTCGGCGGCTTCCTGTTTGGCGTCGATCAGGACGACCTTGATCCCCGCAAGGGCGGACACCAGCGCGATGCCGGCACCCATCATGCCCGCGCCGATGACGCCGACCTGTTTGACCTTTTGATCGGGTGCGTCTGGGCGATTGGCGCCTTTTTCCAAGGCTTCCTTGTTGATGAACAGGCTGCGGATCATGGCAGAGGAGCTTGGGTTCATCAGGACATTGGTGAACCAACGCGCCTCGATCTTGAGCGCGGTATCGAAGGGGACGAGCGCCCCTTCATAGACCGCCGACAGCAGGGCCTTGGCGGCGGGGAAAACACCCATCGTCTTGCCATTCACCATAGCGGATGCCCCGACGAAGGTCATGAAGCCCGCAGGGTGGTAAGGCGCCCCGCCGGGCATTTTATAGCCCTTTTCATCCCATGGTTTCACGATTGTAGGGCTGGAAAGCACCCATGCTTTCGCCGCTGCGATCAATTCATCCGCTGGTACGACTTCGTCAATCACGCCTGCGCGTTTGGCACCTTGCGGATCGTTCAACTTGCCTTCCAGCAGCAGGGGCGATGCGCCCATCGCACCCAGTTTGCGGGCCAGACGCGTGGTGCCACCGGCACCGGGGAAGATACCGACCATGATTTCCGGCAGGCCGATTTTCGCCTTGGGATTATCGGCGGCAAAGATGCGGTGACAGGCGAGCGGGATTTCCAGACCGATGCCAAGTGCGGTACCGGGCAGGGCGGCGGCGATGGGCTTGCCGCCTTTGTTGGTCTTGGGGTCCATGCCCGCGCGTTCGATCTTGCGCAGCACGCCATGCATCGCCATGACGCCGTCGAACAGACCGCGCGCGGGATCGTCGCCGGCACTGTCTTTCATCTTGGCGATGATGTTCAGGTCCATGCCACCGGCAAAAGATCCTTCCTTGCCGGATGTGATAATGATGCCTTTGACGGCATCATCGGCCAAAGCCTGATCAATCAGCGCGTCCAGATCGGTGAACCCTTGCTGGTTCATCACGTTCATCGATTTGCCGACCGTGTCCCATGTGATGATGGCCACGCCATCGGCATCGGTTTTGATTGTGAAATCAGTCATGTTGATCCCCCTTACACGCGTTCGATAATAGTTGCCGCACCCATGCCGGATGCGATGCACAGCGTCGCCAGACCGGTGGATTTGCCGGTGCGTTCCAATTCATCCAGCAAGGTGCCGATGATGATCGCGCCGGTGGCACCCAGCGGGTGACCCATCGCGATGGAGCCGCCGTTGACGTTGACGCGGTCGTGGTCGACGTCGAACGCCTGCATGAAGCGCAGCACGACGGATGCGAAGGCTTCGTTCACCTCGAACAGGTCGATGTCGCTGATCGACATGCCGCTGTCGCGCAGGATTTTCTCGGTCACAGGCACTGGGCCGGTCAGCATGATTGTTGGATCGGTACCGATTTTCGCGGTGGCACGGATGACAGCGCGGGGTTTCAGCCCCATCGCCTCGCCCCATTCTTTCGACGCGACCAGCACACCTGCGGCACCGTCAACGATACCCGACGAATTGCCCGCGTGGTGGATGTGGTTGATCCGTTCCAGATGCGGGTATTTCATCAGGGCGATCTTGTCGAAACCGGGCATCACCTCGCCCATCGCCTGAAACGCGGGGTTGAGCGAACCGAGCGTCTGCATATTGGTTTCGGGGCGCATGTATTCGTCATGGTCCAGAATGGCCAAGCCGTTGATATCGCGCACGGTGACGACGGATTTGGCAAAACGCTTGTCATCCCATGCGGCCTTGGCACGCTGCTGGCTGGCGACGGCAAGCTGGTCGGCGTCATCGCGGGTAAAGCCATATTCGGTCGCGATGATATCGGCAGAAATGCCCTGCGGCACGAAATAGCTGTCCATCGCAATGGACGGATCCACGGCAATCGCCGCACCGTCCGAGCCCATCGCGACACGGCCCATCATTTCGACGCCACCGGCGATGTAGGCTTGGCCTGCCCCGCCGCGCACTTGGTTGGCGGCAAGGTTCACGGCTTCCATGCCAGATGCGCAGAAACGGTTGATCGCAAGGCCGGGGATGGATTGATCAAGATCAGAGGCCAGCACCGCTGTGCGCGCAAGACACCCGCCCTGTTCGCCGACTTGGGTGACGTTGCCCCAGATCACATCCTCGACCGCGTGGCCTTCCAGATTGTTGCGCTCTTTCAGCGCGTTCAGCACACCGGCGGACAGGCGTGCGGATGTCACCTCGTGCAGGCTGCCGTCGGCGCGGCCTTTGCCGCGCGGCGTGCGGATCGCGTCGTAGATATAGGCTTCGGTCATAGTTTCCTCCGTTCAGGCCGCGTCAGATAGGCCGCGCGGCATCAAGTCATAAGGGTGTTTCCAGCCGGGACGGGCGGCAATCGCGTCCAGCCAGCGGTCGATTTGCGGGTAGTCAGCCCGGTTGAAGGTGAAATCTTCGGTATAGAAAAGGTATCCGGCACAGGCGATGTCAGCGATTGTGATATCCTCGCCCGCCAGCCAGTTGCGGCCGGTCAGATGCGTTTCCATGACCTTGAGCGCCGAGGCGAGGCGCATCGCCAGAAACGCATTCACATCAGCGTTGCGTTTCGCTTCTGGCAGGAAATGCAGGTTGAACCGCAAGGGTCCGGCGATGCCGCTGACCTTGTGGTTGTCAAAAAACATCCAACGCAGCACTTCGCGGCGTTCAGCCGCAGATCGGCCACCAAGCTTGCCGGATTTGGAACTGATGTAATCCTGCATGACCGCCGATTGGGTCAGGACCAGATCACCGTCTTCCAGCACAGGCACTTCGCCCATGACGTTCAGCGCGCGGAATTCAGGTGTTCGGGTCGCGCCTTTGAAGAAGTCGACAAAGACCGGTTCCCATTCCTGATCGGTCAGGGTCAGTGTCAGTGCGACTTTGTAGGCGTTTCCGCTTTCGCCAAAACAATGGAGTTTCATGGGCATGGTGCAGGCCTCCCAACCTAAGGTCGAAATCACGAGGGAAATCGTTGCGGGCGCGGCATGATCGCCGCGCCCTGCCAGAACCTTAGAAGTTTGCAGCCTTCAGCGCCATGACCGTATCCGCACCAGAGTTGATGCGGGCCAGATGCATGCCGGTCGCGGGCAGTTGGCGTGCCATGTAATAGCGGCCTGTGGCGATCTTGGTCTCGTAGAATTCGGTGTCGGATGCACCGGATTCCAACGCTTCCATCGCGGCTTTGGCCATACGCGCCCACATCAGACCCAGACAGACATGGCCCATCATGTGCATGAAATCGTAAGAACCGGACAAGGCATTGTTGGGGTTCTTCATGCCGTTCTGCATGAAGTACATGCCGGCGGCTTGCAGATCCTTGGAGGCTGCTTTCAGCGGCTCAAGGAAATCCTTGTTCAGCGCCTCGTTGCCTTCGTTTTCTTTGATGAAGGTTTTGATCATCTCGAAAAACGCCATGACATGCTTGCCGCCATCAAGGCCCAGCTTGCGACCCACCAGATCAAGCGCCTGAATGCCGTTGGCACCTTCGTAGATCATGGCAATACGCGCATCGCGGGCGTATTGGGACATGCCCCATTCTTCGATATAGCCGTGGCCGCCATAAACCTGCTGCGCCGCAGTGGCATATTCAAAGCCCTTGTCGGTCAGGAAACCTTTGACGACAGGCGTCATCAGGGAAATCAGCCCATCGGCGTCTTTGTCGTTATTGCGATGCGCGCGGTCGATCAGGTAGGCGCCCCAATAAGTGAAGGCGCGGGCACCTTCGACGAACGACTTCTGATCCATCAGGTTGCGGCGGATATCAGGATGCACGATCAGCGGATCGGCAGGGCCGTCCGGGTTTTCGGCACCTGTCACGGCACGCCCTTGCAGGCGGTCGTTGGCATAGGCCACCGCGTTCTGATAGGCGCTTTCGGCTTGCGCGTAACCTTGCAGGCCCACACCCAGACGCGCTTCGTTCATCATGGTGAACATGGCGCGCATGCCTTTGTGTTCTTCGCCCAACAGGAAACCTGTCGCTTCGTCATAGTTCATCACGCAGGTCGAATTGCCGTGGATGCCCATTTTCTCTTCAATCTTGCCGACGCTGACGCCGTTGCGCTGGCCAAGATCACCGTCGTCGTTGACCATGATCTTGGGCACGATGAACAAGGACACGCCCTTGATCCCGTCAGGGCCGCCCTGAATTTTCGCCAGCACCAGATGGATGATGTTGTCAGCCAGATCGTGATCACCCGAAGAGATAAAGATTTTCTGGCCGGTGATCTTGTAGCTGCCATCTTCCTGCGGCACGGCTTTGGTGCGCATCAGGCCCAGATCGGTGCCGCAATGCGGTTCCGTCAGGTTCATCGTGCCGGTCCATTCGCAGGACGTCAGCTTGGGCAGGTATTTCTGTTTTTGCGCGTCCGAACCATGCGCGTAGATCGCGGAATAGGCACCATGCGTCAAACCCTGATACATGTTGAATGCCATGTTGGCCGACACGAATGGTTCCTGTGCGGCGGTGTTCATCACATAGGGCAGGCCTTGGCCGCCATATTGAGGGTCGCAATCCATCGCGGTCCAGCCGCCGGCTTTCATCTGTTCGAACGCGTCTTTAAAGCCGGTAGGGGTGCGCACGATGCCATTTTCCAGCACGCAGCCTTCTTTGTCGCCGACCACGTTCAACGGGTGCAACACTTCGGTCGCGACCTTGCCGGCCTCTTCCAGAACGGCGCCGGTGAAATCGCGGTCAAGGTCTTCGAAGCCCGGAATATCCTGTTCGCTGACTTTCAACAGATCGTGGAGCACAAACTGGATGTCTTTCACGGGGGCATTATAAATTGGCATTAATCTCTCTCCCTAAGGTCGTGTCGTCGTGGGTGGGTCGCTGCGTCAGGCAGCGACCGATTTCTTTTTGGCAAGTCTGGCGAGCTTTTCTGCACCCCAAGCCATCTGGGCCTTCAATTCGCCGATCGCTTCGTCAAGTTCGGCTTTCTGGGCTTCCATGTCGGCAAGGTGCCGTTCTGCCAGTTCATAAGACTTGGACAATTGGGTCTCTTGCCCGTCGTCCATGTGGTAAAGGTCCAGCAACTGCCGGATTTCCTCGAGCGAGAAGCCGAAACGTTTGCCGCGCAAGATCAGCTTGAGCCGGGCGCGGTCACGCTTGGTGAACAGGCGCTTTTGGCCCTGGCGGATCGGGAACAGCAGTTCCTTGGCTTCGTAGAAACGCAAAGTGCGCGGCGTGACGTCAAAAGCGTCGCACATATCGCGAATATTCATTGTTTCAGTCGTCATCGGGTTTCCTCATGCGGATGGCTTGCTGCCACCCAACTGCGGATCGTAATGACAGCTTACAAGTAAAGGTGACGTTAACGTAAACATAACGTGGCGTCACAAAAAGGGTGACGAAAGGTCAGCAAAAATACAGTGGAATTGACGCAATTTTCTAAGGAGCGCGGGATTTGCGAGGCGGAGTTATTAGGCCAGCGTCTTGGCTGTATCGTCGCGCAGGCGCTGCAGTTCGGCCATCGTTTCATCAAGCTGCGCACGCTGTTGGCGCAGTTCTTCCATCTGACGATCGGCCAGCGCAATCCATTCCTG
>PUNR01000246.1 GCA_003551805.1 Loktanella sp. | reverse complement strand
GCGGCGTTCAACAACCTCGTCGGCATCAAGCCGACACCGGGGCTGGTCCCCAACACGGGTGTTGTGCCGGCCTGCCGCAGCGTCGATGTGGTGACGGTTTTCGCCGGTTGCGTCGCCGATGGCATCACCGTGCGCGCCGTGATGGATGGCGTCGATCCCGGTGACGGCTTCACGCGCCCTGCGCAACCGGTCGGCATCCGGCCCAATCCGCGCATCGGCGTGCTGACAGGGGCAGAGCGTGAATTCTACGGCAATGCAGATTACGAGGCGCTTTACGACGCCGCAATCGCACAAGCAGAATCCTTGGGTGCAACAATCGTGCCTTTTGACTACGCCCCATTCCGCGAAGCGGCGGCATTGCTTTACGACGGGCCGTGGGTCGCAGAACGGCTTGCGGCGGTGCAAGATTTCTACGCCACCAATGCCGCCGATTTTGACCCCACCGTGGGCGGGATCATTGGCGCCGCCGGTCGCTATAGCGCGGTTGATGCGTTCAACGGTCGCTACCGTCTAGAAGAACTGCGCGCGCAGGTCGCCCCTGTTTGGGAGGCGGTCGATCTTCTTCTGCTGCCCACATCACCCACCACCTACACGGTCGCCGACATGCTGGCCGATCCGGTCACCAAAAACAGCCATTTCGGGCGCTACACCAACTTCGCGAACCTTCTGGGCTATGCCGCCATCGCCGTGCCTGCGGGGATCACGCCAAGTGGTCTGCCGGGTGGCGTGACACTGATCGGCCCTGCATTCAGCGATGATGGTCTTGCCCCCTTCGCTGCAAAAATGCATGCGGCAGCTGCCTGCGGCATGGGCCGCGATACGCAAGCTGCGATCCCGACACTGGACACGACCGCCATCCCAAAGGGCATGATCCCGCTAGCGGTCGTCGGCGCCCATCTGACCGGCATGCCGCTGAACCATCAACTGACCGATGCAGGCGGCCGGTTGCTACGCGAGACGACAACCGATGCGGCCTACAGGCTCTACGCCCTGGACGGGACAGTGCCGCCGAAACCGGGGCTGATCCGCGCAAAGGACGGGGTCGCGATCAAGGTGGAAATCTGGGCGCTGCCAGAGGCTGCCTTTGGCCGCTTCGTCGCCGCAATTCCCGCCCCTTTGGGTATCGGCAAGTTGACGCTGGCAGATAGAACCGAAGTCTCGGGCTTCCTGTGCGAAAGCCATGCCATCACTGATGCAACAGATATCACAGATCATGGCGGCTGGCGCACCTATGTTGCCAGCCTTTAACATCGTCAGAGCTTAAATATCCCCGCCGGAGGCAGAAAAGTTTTAACGCCCCGGCACGCCATTATGTGACAGTCGCAGGTCATAGCCCTGTGGCAAAAGCTGCCCCCACCAATGCCGGTAAAGCGGGCCGAAAGCGTCAATATGCGCCAGACGGTCAGGCGTGTCGGTGAACCAGAACACGGCCTCGCCCCGTCCGGTGGTCGCGATATCGGGGTAAAAATAGGCACAACCCAGATAGACACCCGCCGCATCGCGGATGATCCATGCAAATGACCGCCGCGCGGTGAACTCGCGGTGGTGCCAGTGCAGGTCGGTCAGGTTGTCATCCCGTGTCAGACGATCCGGCCAGACGGTGCCGAACACGCCGCGCAGGACCGCCGCAGATCCCATGACAGCGGCGAAATCCTCGTCCACATCCGCCCCTGTCAGCATCGTCAGATGGTAAGGGCCAAGGCCGAGCGTCGCGGGCACATCCCGTCCCGCGAAATCGGGATGCGGGTTCATTCCGCGACCAGCACCCGCGCCTCGCGTTTGAACGGGTTTTCCTCGGGCACCTCGTAATCGGTCGTGAATTGGCCTTTTTCGCGGGCATCGGCCATATAGCGAAAGGCGTTGACGGTCATCCGCATCAGATGTTCGCCTGCCTTGATCGGCGGATATTTCGCCAGCGTTTCAGGGGTGCGGAATTTCTCCAGTGGTTCCACAACAGCATGGTAATCCAGACCAAAGAACAGCGGCATGGAATAGCGTTCGCGCCCGATGTTGTTTACCCGGTGTTGGGTGGATTTGAACTGTCCGCCGGACCAGGTTTCAAAAATATCGCCGATATTAACGACAAAACAGCCGGGCAGGGGTGGTGCCTCGATCCAGTCGTCATCGGCGTTCATCACTTGCAGGCCTGGGCCGCCCTGCATCAGAATCGTGAAACATTCGAAATCCGAATGCGAAGCGATGCCGACGACATCCTTGTTCGCGGGCATATCGTTGGGCACATAGCGCAGCAGGCGCAGTTGCGATGTGGGGCAGGTGATGTGCTGCAACAATTCCGCCGGATCAACGCCCAGTTCCAGCGCCAGCGCGTCCAGCATCCGCAGCCCCAGCGAAAAAACCTCGTCATAATAGGTGGCGATCGTGTCCTGCCAGCCGGGCAGGTCGGGCCAGATGTTTGGCCCCGTCATGCGCCAGCCCGCCAGATAATCGGGGTGGTCAGCAGGTGCCTCGAACGACATGTCCCATGCTTCGTTGAAATTGATCTGCTTGGGAAAGTTAGAGCCGTTTTCCTCCAGCGGGACATAGCCGCGGTGGTGGGTGGTGAAGCCGGACCAGTATTTCATCTTTTCACGGCGGGGTAGGTCGTGAAACTGTTTTGACGCGGCAAAGGCTGCATCGATCAGCGCTTGATCGATGCCGTGATTGCGGATGTAAAAGAACCCCGAAGTCCGCGCGGCATCGCCCAATGCGCGGGCGACGGCGGCCTTGGCGTCCGGGTCGCCAGAGGTCAGACCGCCAAGGTCGATGACAGGCAAATTCGCTTCGGCGACGATCAGGGCGTGCTGGTCTGTATCAGGCATGGTGTGGGTTCCTTCATGTGGCATCTGCAGGCAGCGTCAGGCATGCGACTTGGCACTGGCAAGTGTGCTGGGCCTGCTGGCGCGGGCTTTGGTAGACATGCCTGTTTTTTGTTAACCTTACGTCAATAATGCCCGCATTTCAGGCGAATGCGGGTGCAGCATGGTGGCGCTGCTCTGCGGCATTGACAGGACGCTACAGGCTTTGCCCTGCTCACATTGTCAGGCCGCGCTGCCGTGGTGGCCACGCAATTTCACGAGGGGAAAACCAATGTCACATTTCAAGATGAACCGCCGCAAGCTGCTGACCACTGCGACCAGCGCGGGCGGCCTTGCTTTAGCCAGCGGTATGATCGGCACGCCGCTGATTGCCCAGACCCGCAGCCTGCGGGTGGCCTCTTACGGCGGATATTTTGAGAACAGTTTCAAGGATCACGTCTTTCCGGCCTTCACCGCTGCCACTGGGATCGAGGTCGAAAGCGTCACACAGCCCAATTCCGCCGACTGGCTGGTAACGATGCAACAGGCCACTGCCGCCGGATCGGTGCCGACCGATCTGTCCCTTTATGCGCGTGATACAATGATCAAGGCCAGCCGTCTGGGTGATCTGATCGCCCCTCTGGATATGGATGCGATCCCTGATGCCGCCAATCTGGACGGCTATTTCATTTTTGAGGATGGCACCGGCCCGATCGGTGTCGGTGCGCTGTCGTGGGTCAGTGCCATGGTGATCAACCCCGACGAAGTCACCGCCCCCGAAAGCTGGGCCGAGTTCTGGGATAGTTCGGTTTATGAATCGAGCCTTGGCATGTCAAAGAATTTCAATTCACAGCTACTCGACATCATCGCCGCGACATTCTTTGACGGCGAGGAAACCTTTGCCACTGATGAAGGCATCGTGGCGCTGATCGAAAAAGCTGCAGAGCTGAAGCCGAATGTCGCGCTGTGGTGGACGGCAGAAAGCCAGATGGAACAATCGATGAAGAACGGCGATGTCATCGGCGGGCAATATTATCATGATGTGGCGCAGCTAATGGCCGCCGATGGTTTCGCGATCCGGTCGATCTTTCCCAAGGAAGGCAATCCGCAGGATTACGGGTCATGGTGCCTGTCGTCCCTGTCCGAGAAGTCCGAGGAGGCGGCGGAATTCATCAATTTCACCTCGCAGCCATCCACTCAGGCGCTGATGTCGCGGATGATCGGCACGGCACCTTTGGTTGACGTCTCCGTCACCGATCTGACCGAGGAAGAATTTGGGTCGGTGTCGGGCAGCCCGGTGATCCGGCCTGCATATGAGGCGTATCTCGACAAGGAAACCTTTATCAAGGAATCCTGGGACCGCATGCTTGCCGGGGCTTAAGGCATGAGCGGCCTCAGCCTGAAATACATCCGCAAGAATTACGGCGATGTCCGTGCGGTCGATAACGTCAGCCTTGAACTTCAAGGCGGCGCATTGACAGCGCTTCTGGGGCCGTCAGGCTGTGGCAAGACCACGCTTTTGCGGATGATTGCGGGACTGGAAGACCCCAGCGCGGGGTCGATTTCACTGGGCGGGCGGGACATCACCCGCCTGCCTGCGCATAAGCGCAAGTTCGGGATGGTGTTTCAGTCCTTCGCTCTGTTTCCGCATCTCAATGTCAGCGACAACGTCAGCTATGCGCTGACCATCGCCGGCACACCGCGCGGGCAGGCGGCGGCGCGAGCGCACGAATTGCTGGACCTTGTGCAATTGTCCGCCTTTGCCGAACGGCGGATCGGCGAATTGTCGGGCGGTCAGCGCCAGCGCGTCGCCATTGCGCGCGCGCTAGCGCAAGAGCCGGATGTTTTCTTGCTGGACGAGCCGATGTCGGCGCTGGACGCCAAATTGCGCGAGGATATGCAGGTCGAATTGCGCCAGTTGCAGCAGCGTCTGGGTATCACCACCATTGTCGTCACCCACGACCAGCACGAGGCAATGACAATGGCAGACCAGATCGTGGTCATGTCGCAGGGTCGTGTCGAACAGATGGGCACACCGCAGGCGATCTATCACCAGCCCGAAAACGCCTTTGTCGCAGATTTTATCGGCAAGGCGAATTTCTTTGACGGGGTGATCGCGGCAGGGCAGGTCCGGTTGGGGGACCATCTGTTGCAGATCACCCCGCCTGCCAATTTCATCGACGGATCACCCGTGCGCATCGCGATCCGGCCTGAAAAGGCGGCGCTGGGCGGGCAGGGGGCAAATCTGTTACCTGCCAAGGTAACCTTTGTGCGCGATGTCGGGCCGGTGCGGGATATCCATCTGGAAACATCGGTAGGACCGATGATTGTGGCCGATAGCGACAATCGCCAGCCTTTGCGCATTGGCGATGTGGTGCAGGTCAGCCTGCCTGCCGCCGCGATCCATGTCTTTCCGCGCCTGCAGGACAAGGTCGCCGCATGACAGCCGTAGACAACGCCAAAGCCCCGCTTGCCACACCTGCGCCAAGGGCGCGGTGGCCCTTGGGCAGCTTGGCAATGGCGCTGGTCGTCGGATTTCTTTGCGTCACCCCTTTCATTCTGGTGATTGTCATTTCCTTTGGCCAAAAGATCGAGGGCGCAGGCTGGGAATGGGCCTTTACCTTTGCCAATTACCAACGGTTCTTTGTCGGTGCGTTGTGGCCGGACGAGGTGACTTTCCTGCACCTGCAGCGCCTTTATTACGCGCTTTACTATGCCGTGCTCGCATCCGTGCTGGCGGTGTTGACGGCGTTTCCTTTTACCTACCTTTTGACCCGCCTTTCGCGGCGGGCACAAAGCATCTGGCTGGTTTTCATCCTGGCCAGCCTGTCGCTGTCCGAGGTGTTCATCGTGATGGGCTGGGATGTTCTGTTGTCAAACAGGTCCGGCCTGCCGATGCTGTTCGAGGTGTCGGGGGCGACAGACTGGCTCAAGCGTACTGGCTGGTTCGAGGTCTTGCGCGAATGGGGGCTGGCCAATCCGCGCAACGTCAAATTCAAGACATCGGAATTTGCGACGATCCTGACCATGTCCTACCTAGTCTGGCCGTATGCGGTGATCCTGCTTTATCCCGCCCTGTCGCGCCTTGACCCCAGCCTGACCGAGGCGGCGCGCACAATGGGTGCAGGCCCGGCCCGCGTGATGACATCGGTGATCCTGCCCACCGTAAAACTGTCACTGATCGGTGCGACGCTGCTGTTATTCGTTTTCCTGCTAGGCAGCTATGTCACCGTCGTCGTCTTTGCAGAACCCGCCAAACAGACCACTGCCGTCGCGGTTTACGAAAGTGTGCGGGGATCGACGCTGGACGCGCCGTTCGGTGCGGCGCAGGCGGTGATCCTGCTGGTTACTGCGGCGGGTTTTCTGGCCATCGCCCAATGGCTGACCAAACGATCGGAGGCTCGCTGATGCGCCGCACAATGGGACATATCTTCATGGCGCTGTCGGGGTTGGTTCTGGCCTTGCCAATTATAATCGTGGCGGGTGCATCGTTGAACGGCGG
>PUNR01000165.1 GCA_003551805.1 Loktanella sp. | reverse complement strand
ATGCCCTGCTGCCGGGCGAGCCGCTGATCTGCGACGGGATCGAACTGCCGCTGAAGCACCGCAAGAAGCGCCTTGATCTGGAAGCGCGGGGCCTGATCAAAGGTGCGCAGGTCATCTACCTTGGACCCGGCAAGAAACCCGGCTTTTCGCGGCTGCATGTGATCGGGGCGGAAGACCCGCGCATTTCCGCCGCCAGCATCGTCAAAATCGAGCTTGAGGGCGACGCTGAACCCTTCATCCCCTTTGCCGCGCGGATGGGGGCGACCTTTCTGCATGGCGCTGCCGTCACGATCCACAAGGCGCAGGGGTCGCAGTGGGACACGGTGCAGGTCTTTGCCCCCGATATCGAGATCGCCAGCCGGATGGGCCGGATGGAAGCAGGCCAGCCATTGTGGAAGCGTCTGGCCTATGTCGCGATCACGCGGGCGGAAACGCAGTTGCGCTGGGTCGTGCGCAACCGGCTGGCACGGCCGGAACTTGCATTGGGCGTGGATGATCTGGAAGTGCCGGTATCAACGCTGGAGTTGAAAGCGGAGGACATATGAAAACCATCATCATCACAGGCGCCAGCGCCGGAATCGGGCGCGCCAATGCGTTGCATTTTCTGGATCAGGGCTGGCGTGTCGGCTTGATTGCCCGCAGACCAGAGGTGCTGGCCGAGATGGCGCATCCCAATGCCGTGCCTTTACCTTGCGATGTGACGGATGAAAAAGCTGTCGATGCAGCTTTTACCGCATTCGGCCATCTGGATGTGTTGTTCAACAACGCCGGCATGTTCGGCCCGCAGACGACGATTGATGAAATCGCGCTGGATGACTGGCGCGCTGTGCTGGATGTGAACCTGACAGGCATGTTCCTGTGCGCCCGCGCCGCGTTCCGCCAGATGCGCCACCAGACGCCGATGGGCGGGCGGATCATCAACAATGGGTCAATCTCGGCGCATACGCCGCGCGAAGGGTCGGTCTGTTACACCACCACCAAACACGGCGTCACGGGACTGACCAAGACCCTTACCTTGGACGGGCGAGCGTTTGATATTGCCTGTGGGCAGATCGACATCGGCAATGCGCGCACCGAACTGGTGCAAGGGCTGGAACTGAAGCGCGCGGCCGAAGGTCTGCCGCCGCTGCCAACGATGGCAGTAGACGACGTGGCCCGCGCGGTGTTCCACATGGCATCCCTACCGCCAGAAGCAAATGTGCAAACGATGATGGTCATGGCATCCAAGATGCCCCATATCGGGCGCGGTTAGCGGCGGATCATGCCGAACACGGCAGAGGCCAGCCAGCCCGCCCCTGCCGCAATCGCCAGCGACATCAGCCCATACAGAAACGCCTGCTGATGCGCGAGATTATACAGCCAGCGTTCCAACCCGACCTTGGCAACAGGGATTGTGGTGACGTAATCGTCAATCACCACGCCGTTGCGGGTCAGATAGATATGGGCGGTGTAATCACCCTCGGTCAAGGTGGCGGGCAGGGAAATGGCGGTGCGGAACAAAGTGTCCTGATCCAGCTGCACCGCACCTTCCAGCATCTGGTACAGGTTCTGGTCGGTTTTGATGCGGATCAGCGCGTCGGTGAAGGCCGCGCTATCAGGGACCGTGGCGCCGACAGCGCGGATAGCGCGGGGGATGGTGATGCGGTTGCGCAGGTCTTCGACGTCGCGCAGCACCTCTGAAATCGGGGCGGTGGTTGCTACGGCATAAAATGATGGCGCCGCGCTGACATCGACCGCGTCGGTGTTGATCCAGATACCCATCCGCCTTGCCTTGCGGCGCACCATCACAGGCTCGTCCGGTCCGGCAATCGTGACGATAACGCCCAGCTGGCTGTCTTGTGGTGCTGGTGCATCACGGCTGACAGCACCAAAGACAATGATATCGGACCCCTGAAAGGTGACCGTAATCGCCACGGCATCGCGGCTGAGGCCCAGCACGATTTCTTCGGCCTTCGCGGGTAGGGCGAGCAGCAGCAGCAGGGCGATCAGGCGGATCATCATGCGCCCCTCACGCCAAGCGAATACAGTTCTGACGGCATGACCAGCAGATCGAAGGCCAGCTTGCCGCAGACCGCCAGCACCAGCATCGCCAATAAGATGCGCAATTGTTCGGCCTTCATCTTGAGCCCGATGCGTGTGCCGACCTGTGCGCCAATCACGCCCCCGATCAGCAGCAACAGCGCCAGCAACACATCGACGGTCTGGTTGGTGGTCGCATGCAGCATCGTGGTAAATGCAGCAACAAAGATGACCTGCAACAAGGATGTGCCGATCACCACCTTGGTCGGCATGCCCAGAATATAGATCATCGCGGGCACCATGATAAAGCCGCCACCGACCCCCATGATCGCGGCCAGGATCCCTACAACCATCCCCACGACCAGTGGCGGAATGACCGAAATATAAAGACCCGACACCCGGAATTTCATCTTGAACGGCAGTGCATGCACCCAGTTGTGCTTGCGCCGCATGGGTACCGCACCGGGTTTGCTGGCGCGTCTGATCGCGCGCAGGCTTTCGACGAACATCAACGCGCCGATCGCGCCCAGAAAGACGACATAGCATAATTGCACCAGCAGATCGACCTGACCTTGTGCGCGCAGATAGTTGAAAATGACGATGCCAATCGCCGACCCGATCAAGCCACCCACCAGCAGCACGCCGCCCATGACCAGATCGACCGTCTTGCGCTTGAAATGCGCCAGCACGCCCGAAATGGACGAGGCGACGATCTGGTTGGTGCTGGTTGCAACTGCCACCGCAGGTGGAATGCCGATGAAAAACAGCAATGGCGTAATCAGGAACCCGCCACCGACGCCGAACATACCCGACAACACGCCGACCATGCCGCCCAATCCCAAAAGCAGGAAGGCATTGACCGACACCTCGGCGATAGGCAGGTAAATGATCATTCAAAGGTCCGGGGCGTTTAGTGCCAGTACAAGGACAAAGCACCTTATCGGCGCTGGTGTCAAACCTTGACAGCCCGCACGCGCTGCAATCGCAGCATTTGTTGCGGGTGGCATGAACACTGCCTTTGATCTGGACCTATGCCAGCCCGCGCAGATAGGCGCGCAACACCTTTTCCAGCTTGGCCGCACCGATCGGGGCCATGGCCTTGGTGTGTTCGTGGCTGATCGCCTCGTCGCTTAGCCCTGCGGCCATATTGGTGATGGTGGAAATGGCAGCGGCCTTCAGGCCCAAAAAGCGGGCAAGGATTACCTCTGGCACGGTGGACATGCCGACTGCATCGGCACCCAGCATGGCAATCGCGCGGATTTCGGCGGGGGTCTCGAACGATGGGCCGGAATACCAAGCATAGATGCCATCCGCCATTTCCGTCCCCGTGCTGTCAGCCGCCGCCCGCAAGCCGACACGGATTGCCGGATCGTAAGCGTCCTTCATCGGGACAAAGCGCTGGTCTGTGGGTTCCCCGATCAGCGGGTTCAGACCGGAAAAATTGATGTGATCGCTTAGGCACATGATCGATCCAGTGGGCATATCCGCCCGCATCGACCCTGCGGCATTGGTCGCGATCACTGCCTGCCCACCAAGGGCGCGCAGCACCTCCAGCGGCAGACGCATCACGTCGGGCACACCTTGTTCGTAGTAATGCGCGCGGCCACCGAACACGGCAACACGCACGCCTTCCAGATCACCGATCACCAGATTGGGGTTGTGTCCGGACACACCCGCATGGGGAAAGCCGGGCAGATCGGCATAGGGGATTTTCACCCCGTCCACCGCATCCGCAATATGACCCAGTCCGGACCCGAGGATCAGACCAAGACGCACGGGCGCATCGCCCGCCAGCGCCTTGATCTGCTGGCTAAGGGTTTCAGCGTTCTTTGACATAAGGTTGTCCGCCTGCGCGTGGGGGGATCGCCTTGCCGACAAAGCCTGCAAGGATGATCACGGTCAGAATGAAGGGCAGCACATCCAGCAATTGCCCGTTCACGCGGAACCCGATCACATTGGTGATGATGTCGGGGCGCAGCGACAGCGCTTGCAGGAAGCCGAACAGCAGGCAGGCATAAAGCGCATACCAAGGCCGCCACTTTGCGAAAATCAGCGCTGCCAGCGCGATATAGCCGCGGCCCGCGCTCATGTCCTTGACGAAACTGGCTTGCAGCGCGGTGGCAAGGTAGGCCCCGGCCAGACCACACAGCACGCCGCAGATTGCAACAGCTGCAAAGCGCAGCCCAATCACCGACACACCGGCAGTATCCACAGCGGCGGGGTTTTCACCGACTGCCCGCAGGCGCAGACCGAAACGGGTGCGGTACAATACCCACCACGTCAGCGGCACCATCGCAAGCGCGACATAGACAAGGATCGTATGGCCTGAGATCAGTTCGTAATAGATTGGTCCGATGATCGGCACATCACGGATCGTTTCCGCGAAGGGCAGGGTGATCGGGTTAAACCGCGCATCGCCCGACAATTGGGGTGTGCGCCCACCTTGCCGGAACCAGCTTTGCGCGACGACCACCGTCAGACCTGCGGCCAGAAAGTTGATCGCGACGCCTGAAATCAACTGGTTGCCGCGGAACGTGATCGACGCCAGACCATGCACCGCGGACAAGACCATCGACGCACCAATGCCCGCCAACAGGCCCAGCCAGACATTGCCGGTCACAGCCGCAATCGCCGCCGACATAAAGGCGGCGGCCAGCATTTTCCCTTCTAGCCCGATATCGAAAATACCGGCACGTTCTGAAAACAAACCCGCAAGGCAGGCCAGCAACAGCGGTGTCGCCAGACGCAACGTCGCGTCCAGCATTTGCAGAAGGGTGGCGAAATCCATTTAGGCAACAGCCTCCGACAGGAAAGGGAAAAGCGCAAAGAAACGGTCCGCCACTTCGGGATTGCGGCGCAGGGCATCCTCGGCCTCTGCTTGTGTCATGTCGTTCACCTGCGGCTTGTCGCGGCGCATGAAAAACTGCAGCCCCAGCATCGCGTCAAAACGGTCGTCCGTGATGAACGGGTCATGCGGGATGCGGGCCATCACGGCCTCGTTCGGGCGGAACACATTGGCGCGGTTCTTGACCGCCAACAGTGCCACCAGATGTGGCGGCACATCACCACCGGGTGTCTGGGCGATCACATGGTGGATCCAGCGATGCAATTCGTCCATCGTAATCATGCCAAGCGCCAGACAGCTTAGCACAAAGCCAAGGTCAGCGCCGGTGTCATCGTCGACACCGATTTTGAAAGGTCCTGCCATCATTGTTTTGCTCTCCTCATTGTCAGGAACAGCCGCTCGAGCGGCATGCGCACCATATTGTCCAGTGCGCCCGTGAACAGGATCACCAAAGCCTGTATAACGATGATCAATTCACGCGGGATCGACGTCCATAGGGCGAGTTCTGCGCCGCCTTGATATAGAAAGCCGAATAGGAGGGCCGCGAGCAATACCCCGAAAGGATGGCTGCGCCCCATCAGTGCGACGGCGATGCCGATAAAGCCCGCCCCCTCTACTGCGTTCAAGACAAGGCGCTGCGCCTCGCCTTGCACGTTGTTGATGGCCATCATGCCGGCCAATCCGCCGGAAATCAGCATGACGATCATGATGATCTTGGTCGGGCTGATGCCCGCATATTTCGCCGCTGGTTCCGAATGTCCGTAGGACCGGATTTCATAGCCAAGCCGCGTGCGCCAGATCAGCGCCCAGATCGCGACACAGGCCGCAACGCCCACAAAGAACGACACGTTCGCCGGTGCGCCCCGAAACAGCACATTGTCGCCAAAGCTGAACATTTGCTGGAATGATGGCAGATGCGTGGAGGCAGGGAAACGCCCGGTGGCGGGTTCCATTGATCCGGATACTTTCAGCGGCCCGATCAGCAAGTAGTTTAGCAAAGCCGCTGCGATAAAGTTGAACATGATCGTGGTAATCACGATGTGGCTGCCGCGTTTTGCCTGTAAAAACGCAGGGATCGCGGCCCATGCCGCACCGAATGCCGCCGCCATCAGCCCTGCGCCGATCAGCGCCAGCGACCAATGCGGCCAAGGAATGTAAAGACAGGCCAGCGCAACGCCCAAGCCACCCAGAACGGCCTGACCTTCACCACCGATGTTGAACAAACGCGCATGAAACGCGATGGACACGGCCAATCCGGTAAAGATGAAATTGGTCGCGTAATAAAGCGTATAGCCCCAGCCATAGGTCGACCCCAGCGCACCGCTGACCATCAACTGTAAAGCGGCCCAAGGGTTTTCACCGATCGCAAGGATCACCAATGCCGACAGCAACGCCGCCAGAATGATGGAAATCAGCGGGATCAGGATCACATCGGCCCATTTTGGCAT